>CAJUGZ010000077.1 GCA_910585855.1 uncultured Lachnospiraceae bacterium
ATAAGATTTTTTTCACATACTGCTTCCATGCAGTGTGTGAAAAAAAAGGAGCGTGTTTAGCCTGCATGTGTTTTGGGGAGCGATTGTTTTGTGGAAGGTGGAATCGTTTGAGATAACCATTTCGTTTTGGCTGCCATGCAGGCGAATTGCGCTCTGGTCTGTCCGGTTGAATGTATGAAACTGCAGAAGTCTTAGAACTTCTTGCTTTTTGGAAACCGGAACAGCAGGCTGTCTACCGTTTTCGAATCTGGCGTCCTTTTCGAATTTAACGTCCTTTTCAAATCTAGTGTCCTTCATCCAAAAGACTTATTGAAGGTCTAAAAAAATAAGACTTTACATTTGGAAAAGGTTGTGTTATGATAGAGAAACGAAAGACGAAGAAACGGAATAGTACGCATGGTTCTGAATACAGAGAGCTGCCGGATGGTGCAAGACAGCAGAGGAGAAGTGAGGAACTCGCCGTGGAGTTGCTGGTTGAAACGGATTTTTTTAAAAGAAAGGAAGGAGTAGATACAGTCGGAGTCCCACCGTTAGAGGGGAAAGGTATAAGGAATCTGTTCCCGTACCGATAAGAGCATGAGCAGTCATGAAATAGAGTGGTACCGCGTAAGTATGTCTTGCGTCTCTAGTATAGTGTCTATACTGGGCGCAGGACTTTTTTATGTGTACGCCGATGCTTTTCTGTTTGATTTTCGGGAATGATTCTAAATTGTATTTTTGACCGTTAAGCGGAAGAATGGAGGAAAAAATGAAAGGATTTGAAAAGTATCAGAAAACGTATTTTATGCCGCCAGTTGATTGTTATGACTGGGTAAAAAAGGATGCCATTGACCATGCTCCGATTTGGTGCAGTGTGGATTTAAGAGATGGAAATCAGGCTTTGGTAGAACCTATGAGTTTAAATGAAAAGCTGGAATTTTATCAGATGTTGGTAGAAATCGGATTTAAGCATATTGAAGTGGGATTTCCGGCTGCTTCCGATACGGAATATCGTTTTTTACGTACATTGATTGAACGGAATATGATTCCAGAAGATGTGACAGTTCAGGTTCTGACACAGGCAAGAGAGCATATTATTAAGAAAACTTTTGAAGCAATAGACGGTGCACCGAATGTGGTGGTACATGTCTATAACTCTACTTCTGTTGCACAGAGAGAGCAGGTATTTCGTAAGTCAAAGGAAGAAGTAAAAGCGATTGCAGTAAACGGTGCACAGATGGTTTTGGATCTGGCAAAAGGTGTAAAAGGCAATATTTCTTTTGAGTATAGCCCGGAAAGTTTTCAGGGAACAGAGATGGACTATGCATTGGAGGTGTGCAATGCGGTATTGAATATCTGGAAGCCGACAAGCGATCGGAAGTCAATTATCAATCTTCCTACTACCGTAGAAAATGCAATTCCGCATGTATTTGCAAGTCAGGTGGAATATATCAGCAAAAATTTGGACTATCGGGAAAATGTGTTATTGTCGCTGCATCCGCATAATGATCGGGGAAGCGGAATTTGTGATGCGGAGCTTGGATTGCTGGCAGGAGCAGATCGGATAGAGGGTACTTTGTTTGGAAATGGGGAGCGCACCGGAAATGTGGATATTATTACGCTTGCTATGAATTTACATTCACATGGGGTAGAAAATCAGTTGGATTTTAGCGATATGAAACGAATTGTAAAGACTTATGAAAAACTGACTGGGATGCAGGTATCTCCAAGACAGCCTTATGCAGGAGATTTGGTATTTACGGCATTTTCTGGTTCTCATCAGGATGCTATTGCAAAAGGAATGGCATTGCGGGAGGATGGAAAAAGGACAGTTTGGGATGTACCTTATCTGCCAATCGATCCAAAAGATGTAGGAAGAACGTATGATTCCGATGTTATTCGAATTAATAGCCAGTCTGGAAAGGGTGGCGTCAGCTATGTACTGAAGCGGAATTATGGGCTGTCGATTCCTTATCGGATGCGAGAGGAATTGGGATATTTGGTCAAGGATGTTTCCGATAAAAAGGATCAGGAATTAAGTGCAGAATTGATCTATGAAATTTTTAAGAAGAATTATCGGGATGTAGAGAAAAAATTTGATATTCCTGAATGTCACTTTCAACAAAAAGATGGGATTGATGCTGCTGTAACAGTAGAACAGAATGGTGTTCGAGTGGAGGTATTTGGACATGGAAACGGACGGTTGGATGCGGTAAGCAATGCACTTAAGATGCATTTTGGAATTGAGTATGAACTGATGGATTATGAGCAACATGCTGTTTCACGAACGACGTCTTCAAAGGCGATGTCTTATGTTAGTATTATGGTTGATGATCGAGTGATTTGGGGGACTGGATTGGATGAGGATATTATTAAGTCTTCTATTTATGCTTTGATGGCGGCGATCAATCGTTCGGGGTTATTGTAGAAGGGGGACGCCGAAAGCCGAATGGAATTCTATTCCGAGTCCGCTTGCGCTTAGCATTTCCTCGTAGCGGACACATAAGGTGCTAAAATACAGCACCTAAGTGCCAACGGGAAATGATGACCCTGCATAGAACACCATTCGGTTTTCGGCTGTGTATTCCAGACCGAAAAAAAATTTAGGTGTTATTTTTGTTGCCTCGTACTATATATGTTAAAAATTTGATGGAAACTTTGAAGATGACAGCTAGAGCAGGAAAAGGAGAATTTATTATGAATAAAGATTTAGAAAATATAGAACAAGCTAAAAAAAGTTTTGATCATATTTTAAACAATAAAAAATATGCTGCTATAATTAAAGATGATAAACATTTATCTATTTTAATGCATTTACTTGAAAACAGTAATTTTCAAAAAATATTAGACATTGGAACAGGAACAGGTTATTTAGCATTTCCATTAGCTGAAAAATTTTCAGAATCCACTATTTATGGAATAGATATTGCTGAAACTACAATAGAGAAAAACAATAAGCTTGCAAAAGAAAAAGGATTTTCTAATCTTACTTTTCAATCTTTTGATGGCTTAAAATATCCTTTTTCAAAGGAAAGTTTTGACTTGATAGTTACACGATATGCGTTTCATCATTTTCCTAATATTATGGATGCAGTCTGTCAAATGAATAGTCTTTTGGTCAAAGGAGGAAAGGTACTTATTTCTGATCCTATGAAAAATGAAAAGGATACAAATGGAATAATAGATGAATATATGAAGGTTAAAAAAGATGGTCATATTCATTTTTATTCAAAGAATGAATTAGATGAATTGTTTTTACATAATGGTTTTACAAAAGAAAAGCAAATTTTTAATAATATGAAATTTCCTTTTGCACCAATACCTGAATATATAGAAATTTATAATAAAACGAGCGAAGAAGATAAATTACTGTATGCAATAGAAAATGAAAATAATATTATCTGGATAAAGCAAATAAATGTAGGAAACACCATTTTTGTAAAAATGTAAATAATAAAGTACAGTTCAACGTAACAATATTATTTTGAGGCTGATAGAAACAGCTGGAATGGAAAGAAAGGTCTATGGAGGGTCATCATTTCCCGTCGGCACTTAGGCACGGTACTTTCGTGCCTTATGTGTCCGCTACGAGGAAATGCTAAGCGCAAGCGGACCCGGAATAGACCTTTCTTTCCATTCCAGCGTCCCCTCTTTAAGATTTTATTAAAAAGGTCAGGCGTTTTCTGCAGTGGAAGAAGGCAGGAATTAAAAAGAGATCTGCAAACAGCCATGCAGCAGCATTGGCTAGGCAAGCGCCCTGAAAGCCCCAAACTGGTACAAATAGGCAGGCAACTAAAGTTCTTGCAATCATTTCAAAAAGCCCGGATAAAATGGCAAAGCGGCTAAATCCCATACCTTGGATTAAAAAGCGGATGATATTGACCAGAGCCAATGGGATATAAAATGCACTGTTTAATAATAAATAAAGGTGTACCTGACTTAAAATTTCCATTTGATCTGGTTCGATAAACAGTACGGCTAGATTTTTTCCTAAGAAAAGCAGAAAAGTAAAGGCAAGTATGGAATAGACAATACCTAAAAGGACACAGGAACGGAGTCCTTTTCCTAATCGATCTAATTTGCCTGCTCCTACGTTTTGTCCGCCGTAGGTTGCCATTGTAGAACCCATTGCATCAAAAGGGCAGCAGAAAAAGCCGCTTATTTTACTTCCGGCAGTTACAGCAGCTACTGCTAAAGCACCTAAAGTATTGACAGCACTTTGTAAAATAACACTTCCTATTGCTGTGATAGAATATTGAAGTCCCATTGGAACTCCCATATTTAACAGGTTTTTGATATAAAGAGGATTGAATTTCCAATCTTCTTTTGTCATTTTTAGGATAGGAAATTTCTTTTTCATATAGAAAAAGCAGAGGATGCCAGATACTCCCTGTGAGATAACGGTAGCAATAGCAGCTCCTGCAATGCCCATATGAAGTTGAATAATGCAAAATAGGTCTAATATAATATTTAATATAGAAGATAACGTTAAAAATAAAACAGGCGTTTTGCTGTCGCCAAAGGAACGGATAATGCCAGACAGCATATTGTATAGGTAAGTAACAGGGATTCCTATAAATATAATAACAATGTATTGATAAGCACCTTCTAAAATATCCGCCGGAGTTTTCATCCAAATCAGGATATTTCGGCATAGTATTGTAACGGTAAATGTCATAACAACAGCAAAAATACCAGACAGCCATACGCCGTTGGTGACATATTTTCTTAAAGAAGATTCATCTTTTGCTCCAAAACATTGCGCAACCGGGATAGCAAAGCCATTGCAGACTCCCATACAAAAACCGATAATCAGGAAATTAATAGAGCCTGTAGCGCCTACGGAGGCAAGAGCATTGACTCCTAGAAAGCGTCCGACAATAACTGTATCAACTAAACTGTAGAATTGCTGAAACAGATAACCGAAAAGCAGCGGGACTGCAAATTGGATAATCAGCTTCATAGGAGAACCTTCGGTCATATCTTTGGATGTATTTTGTTCTTTTACAGTGGGGTTTATTTTTTTATTAAGAAATTTTTTTCTTTTTATAGGCGGTGTAATACCAGTAGCAGCAGCGGGTTTTAGTATATATGGTTTCATTTTATTTAAACCTCCATTGAAATATTTGTAGTTTTTGTAGTTTTCTCAGATAGTTTATAGAGAGTGAATAGAAAAATCAATGTACTTATTGATACTTTTCATGTATATTTCCGTATAAAAATTTTTATCTTTTTAGGGGAATGGAGAAGGGATGGAGAGAATAGAATTTTTGGTGAAATTAGGAAAAAAGTGTATTTTTTGGATTGCTATATCAAGTAATTCCAGTATAATAGTGATAGGTGTTTTTGAATATAAACTATACTATTGTAAACGAGAGGATTTTATTTATGAATTACAAACAATTAGAACGGGATGCGAAATTAGGTGATTATCATGCACAGCAAGTATTAGAGGAAAGGAGAGAAAAACTAGAAAAACTGCCGATTCGGGACGCACTGGGATATTCTTTGACATGGTGTCCTTCTGCTATTCCAGATAGGCTGTTGTCCGATATTAATTTGATGTATCAAAATATATCCATTACTTCGATTGATACCGATATTTCGATTGAAGAAGAGTCATTTCATAGCTGCCGGATAGAGGGAGCAGATACTACACTGGATGAATTATTTGATGTATTTCGGGCAAAGAGGACGGAAACAAAGGGAGATAGGATGATCTTAAATACATATCGTGCAGTAAAATATTTAAATATCTCAAGAAAGCGGGATGTAGATACTTTGGTGCAGTTATGGCAGATTGTAACGGACGGTGTCTGCGACAATGCCGGTCTGTCGGGAGAGAAGTTTCGAAAAGGAGTGGTAGTGGTCGGAACACATCAAGCACCTGAACCGGAATTGTTAGAGTACTGTATGAAACAATTTTTTGAATTTTATCATGGAGAAAATATTGCTTCTCCCTATATAAAAGTAGCAATTCTGCATTTTTATTTTGTTTATATGCATCCGTTTTGTGACGGAAACGGGCGGATTGGCAGGCTGATTACTTCTGATTTTTTAATTCGCTCTGGATTAGAAAATTTTAGTGCAATTACCCTCAGCAAGACAATTAATGAAACGGCACAGGATTACTATGAGGCATTGGAAAACAGTGAAAATTTGTTTTGTGATGTTACACCGTTTATCCAGTATATGCTGAAAACAGTCTATGATAATCTTTATGAAGTATTAGAAAATCAGAATCGGTATATAGTAAACTATTTAGATTGGGGGAAGGTGATGGAGTGAATATAAAGTGGAAAAAGTGGAGGCAGATATTATGGTGGCTATATGTGATAATTACTGCAGGATATTTATCGATTTTTGCAGGAACATTAGTATTGTCTGGAACGTTAGATTCGGTAGATAATGCAGTAAGCGATACTATTTATCAGTGGATCAATTATAATCGAAATGAAAGTATTATAAAATTAGTAATGATTGACGATTATACAGTAGAAAAGCTGGGAAAATATGAAAGCTGGTCAAGAAGTAAAACAGCGGAATTCATAGAAGCATTAAATGGTGTGCCAAAAGATGCACCAAATGTAATCGGATTGGATCTGCTCTATTATGGAGAGAGGGACAGCAGGGGAGATACTATGCTGGAAGAAGTCTGTAAAAAATATGACAATATTTGTATTGGAACTCCGGCTATCGTACAGGAAAAAGATCATATAACACATGGGCATGAAACAGCAGCAGGGACAGTTGAAGCAATGGATGATGTACTAGAGATTACGGATCATATAACTGTTTCAGATGTACTGCTGCCCTATCAGGCACTGCTGCCTTATACCATTACCGGTGTGACAAATATTGCGAAATATTCGATAGATGGTTATGTACGAAATGCGATTGCAAATATTACGGTAAACGGAGAGGAAATGGATAGTTTTCCGGTAGCGATTTATAAGATGTACAGAGATAGTATAGGAGAGTCTTATTCTCTTCCAAAATTGGATGTTGATCACTCTTTTGGATTTAATTATTCAAAAAAGAGTACAGATTATGTTGTTTATTCGTTTTATGATGTTCTTACTGGCGAAGTTCCTGCTTCTACATTTCGCAATAGTATTGTACTGGTAGGAGATTATATAAAGGGAGAGAAAACTTATAAAGTGCCGAATCAAAGAAAGATAGAGATGGTAGAGATTGAAGTACAGGCAAATATATTGGAAGCACTTATGACGCAGAAGACAGGGCAAAATGTTTCAAAAAAATTTTTATCGGTCTATTATGGTTTGTTTGCAGGTGCTTTTTTTGTAATTATTTCTTTTAGCGGCGGTTTACGCACAATTATTAAAGCGTTTTTATTGCTGGCTTTTCAGATGGCAGGCTGTTGTGTGCTGAATAAATTGGGATACTATGTACCATTATTGATACCGATTATATTTGTGATTGGTATTACGATTTTGAATTTAATTGCTAATTATATTCGGACAAGAAGAGAAAAAGCTGCATTGGAAGGGGTTTTTAGAAAATATGTAGATAAACAGATAGTAAATGAAATTGTAAAAGAGGGAGGAATTGAGGCAAAGATTGGGGGTGTGCGAAAGGATATCGCTGTTTTATTTGTAGATCTTCGTGGGTTTACCACTCTTTCCGAGAGCTTAGAGCCGGAACAGGTGGTGGATATTTTAAATCATTATCTAAGTTTGGTTGCAGATGCAGTAGCGAAAAATGAAGGGACATTGGATAAATTTATTGGAGATGCAGCGATGGCGGTATTTAATTCACCGGCTGATTTGGAAGATTATATATTTCGAGCAGTATGCACGGCATGGGATATTCGGGACAGTGCAAATAAATTGGATGAAAAATATAAAGAAAAATATGATCAGTCGGTTACATTTGGAATTGGAGTGCATTGTGGGGAAGCCGTAATCGGAAATATCGGCTGTGCATCACGAATGGATTATACTGCGATTGGAGATGTTGTAAATACGGCTTCCAGGTTGGAAGGAATAGCAGGTTCTGGTCAGATTCTTATCAGCAGTGAAGTAAGAGAACGTGTAAAAGATCGGATTAGTACGGTTTCTACAGGAGAGGTATCCTTAAAAGGAAAAAAAGAAACCGTATCCGTATATGAATTAGAAGGTATTTTTAGAGAAGAAAAAGAAACAGGTCGAAAGACGATTTTTGGATGGAGGAGTGTATGAATCAAATATCTTGTATCCCATTCCTTGATGAATTGGATTGTTATGTGAAATTTGCAGAAGAGTATAAGGCAGCCTTTGAGTATAATGAATTTTATGTTCCGGCGATTATGGATGATCCAGTATCTATTAAGAATATTATGAGGCGTTATCAAAGTACAGGAAGAGATTGCTCAAAGGATACGCTTCATGGTGCTTTTTTTGATGTATGTATCAACAGCGGTGATCCGAAAATCTTTAAAGTCAGTGATTACCGGGTGCATCAAAGTATGGAAATTGCGCAGGAGATAGGAGTAAAGGCAGTTATTTTCCATACGAATTATATTGTAAATTTTAAATTAAAATCCTATTTGGATACTTGGCTGAATTTAAACGAGATTTACTGGCGTAAAATATTGGAAGAATTTCCAAATCAGATGGTCTATATAGAAAATATGTTTGATGAAGGACCTGAGATGATTACAAAACTTGCAGAAAAGATGCAGAATGAGCCACGGTTTGGAATCTGTTTTGACTTGGCACATGCTAAAATTTCTGGGACACCGGTGCAGAAGTGGTTGGATTGTCTGCGATCTTATATCACACATATACATATTAATGATAATGACGGAATTGAGGATCTGCATCGTCCGGTTGGAACAGGTATTTTAGATTGGGAACAGTTCAGCAGATTTGGAAAGTCTTTAGAGCAAGAGCCTTCTATATTGATTGAAGTGCGAAATTTTGCAGATTTGCAGCAGTCGATTCATTATATGAAAGAGAATGGGATTTATCCTTTTTGTGAAATATAGTGGGAAGGACGTTAAAGTCGGGTGTGGGAAAGAGGCTGCTTTTTGTTTTCGCCGGACGCCAGAGGCGGATTGCCCCTTTTTTTGCATACCCTGCATGGAAGCAGGATATGCAAAAAATTCTAGGTGTTTCCACAGAAGCCAGACGTTCTAACCGTTCTCCGAAGTCGCTGGCAAAGAAAAGGAGCAATCCGCCTCTGGCGTCCTCTATTCAAAAAACTTATTAAAGATATTAAATTTGGTAGTTGACGGAATAAAAGGTATGTCATACAATGGGATACAAATGGATAAACTGAGATATATTTTTTTATGGTATATGCATTTTAATAAAAGAAAAAGTGAGGAAAACAGATGAGTAATCCGATTGTAGTATTTGAGATGGAAAGCGGGGATAAGATAAAGGCGGAATTATATCCAGAAATTGCACCAAATACGGTAAATAATTTTATTAGCCTGATTCAAAATAATTTTTATGATGGTTTAATTTTTCATCGTGTAATTCGTAATTTTATGATTCAGGGCGGTTGTCCAGATGGCACAGGAATGGGAGGACCGGGCTATGAAATAAAAGGAGAATTTGATGTAAATGGATTTAAAAATACATTAAAGCATACAGAGGGTGTGCTTTCTATGGCAAGAACACAAGATCCAGATTCTGCAGGTTCTCAGTTTTTTATTATGCATAAAAATGCTCCGAGTTTGGACGGTTTATATGCTGCATTTGGCAAGGTAACAGAAGGGATGGAAGTAGTCAATCAGATTGCAGAAACAAAAACTGATTATATGGATCGTCCATTAAATCCGCAGGTAATTAAAAAGGTGACAGTGGATACAAATGGAGTGGATTATCCACAGCCAGAAAGAATTTAAAAAGTGGAGAAATGATGTGGACAACATTAGTAACAGATAATAGGACACTTTTAGAAGAAGAGTGGTGTAAGCAATATAATAAAAGACTGCTTTCTCTATCGGAAGCGTTTCCAAAACTGCTGTACCACACAATATCATGCAAAGAAATTTTAATTCTTGCAAAGGAACAAAAGACATTGGATTTGGCAAATCGGCTGCATATCCCGGCAGTTGGATTGGAAATAAAAGAAGGAGTTTTGTTTACAGGAACGCCGTATATTCTGCAGGGATTGGGAGAAGAAAGTATGGATTTTTTAGAGCGGGTGTATCGGCGCTATTATGATATGCCAGTGGTTCGAATAGAAACACAGCGTCTTTTTATAAGAGAAATGCAAAAGTCGGATACAGATAATCTGTTCCGGCTTTATCACTGTGAAGATGTAAAACAACAAGTGGCTCAGGCTGATTTTGGTTATGAGGAACTCTGTGATTTTATAGAGAGCTATAGGAATATACGCTATCCACTGTATGATTATGGTATGTGGGTTTTGGAAGAAAAAGATACAGGAGAATTTGTCGGAGAGGCGGGAATTGAAGAGGACAGTTATGGAGAAGGGAAGGAAATTTCTTTAGAGGCAGGTTATGTAGTTGCTCCCAAATATCGCAGAAGAGGATATGGGGCAGAGGCACTGCAGGGGATTCTTGCTTTTGTAAGGGAACAAAGCGAGGACTATGGGTGGAAGCAGATAAGCTGTTATATTCATAAAAATAATACGGCGTCTATTCGAATGGCAAAGAAGTGCGGATTTCAGTATCAAACGGGAGGGTATGGAAAAGAAAGGGATTTGGATCAGTATAGTTTTATGTTGTAGGTGACGCCGGAATCCTAAAAGAGAGCGATTTCTTTTGGGATTTCGGCTGTGGTTGGCGGAGCTGATAGAATTTATAATCCAAATACGAAGCGGATAAAGGTAATGGCGGAATCGACATGTTCGGAGTTGACGATTACACTGAGATAGGCATGATCTAGGTAGATACCGTATTGTTCTGCAAATTTTGTTCCGGTAATATCGATGGCATAAGCACCTTTTACTCCGGGAGCGTCTTCGTTTTCATGGGCAACAAATGTGACAAGACGGTCGGAGAGTGCATCTAAAAGGTCTTGAGGTAGTAGCTGGTTTAAGTCATGGAATCCTGCTGTTGTAGCATAAGCCTCGGTAACAGTACTGTCAGAAATAAAACAGTCTACGGTTCGGGAAGCAAATAAAGCAGTTAATTTTTCAATAGAATAGTAAGTATTTTCCTGTTGAGGAGAATTTTCTGCATAGTCGATAACGAGGCTGTTGTCAATGGTAAGGATTTGATTTTCTTCATTTAGCTGAATATAATCGGAAAAATCCTTTGTAAGAGCCTGATGTGTTTCGTCTGTCAGACGATTATTTACAATCGTGCAGTAAAAGATGGTTTCATATTTGATATTATTATAAACAGAAACAGCTACACCGCCGATTAAGGCTGCACAGATTATAACAGTAAAAAATAAAATATGGTAGTATTCCCAGATATACTGTATTTTTTTTCGGAATCCTTTAATATCTTTAAATGTTAGCTGTGTGCGGTCAAGATAGGAATCTTTGTTATTATTTTTTGGAAGTTCTATACGCATAGAGTCATGTTCCTTTCTGCTTTTTTGTAAAGATTGGTAATTGCTTTTTTGGATATAACTCTTATTGTAACATAAATCTTTTTACAAGCAAGAAAAATAATAATTTAAAATCTAAAAAAAATATTAAAACATAGGAAATAATTTGCCTTTTTTAAGAAGATTCGATATAATCAAATTAAAATAAGAAGCAAAGGAGAAAAAAATTGTGGATAAATTATTTGATTTGGACAATCCCTTTTTTCGATTTATATCAAAATTAGTGGACGTAGTTTGGCTGAATATACTTTGGCTTATATTTAGTATTCCGGTGGTGACGATCGGTGCTTCTACAACAGCGATGTATTCTGTAACAATGAAAATGGCAAGAGATAAAGAGGGATATTTATTTCAGGGGTTTTGGAAATCTTTTAAAGAGAATTTTAAACAGGCAACCATTATCTGGATTATTTTATTGATTGTAGGAACAATATTAGGAACAGATATTTATTATTTTTATCATAGCACTTCAAAGTATGCAAAATTTGGAATGGCCGCCATGATAGCATTATCCTCTTTGGCATTGTGTACGACTGCCTATATTTTTCCCTTGCAGGCACAGTTTGAAAATAGCGTAAAGCAGACAATAAAAAATGCATTTATTATCTGTGTACGCCATCTGCCATGGACCGTGTTACTGCTTGCGATTTATATAGCAGCAGCTATTGGTTTATATATTACAGCATTTTTAATAGGAATTTTTGTATTTGGGCTGACTGCTTTTCTTACTTCTTTTATTTATAATAAAATTTTTATCCGTTATATCCCGGATGAAATGAAAAATGAGTATTAGATAAAAAAGTATTTGCAAATAGTTAGTTAGGAGAATCTGCCGTCTTTAGGCTGGTAGTTATAGCTGAAATTGGAGGGAAGGTTTATGTAGGGTCATCATTTTCCGTCGGCACTAAGACGTTATATTTTAGGTCTTAGTGTCCGTTATGAGGAAATGCTAAGCGAGAGCGGACTCGGAATAGACCTTCCCTCCAATTTCAGCGTCCTCTTTTGCGAAAGAATTATATTTATAAGGCGGGTAAAACTTATTGCCCGGCAAAAATTTGAGCAATAGGAGAATCTTCTGGAAGAATCAATGTTTTATTATCTCCTTTTAATGCAACTTTTGCAGCATCTAACGCCCGCACAAATGCATAAAATTCACTTCTTGAAGCATCCGAATAAGCCTCAGAAAGAATTCGCATATATTCTGCCTCTCCTTCGGCAATAATACTTTCTGCTTTTGCTTCAGCAGAAGAAATACTAATAGCAACTTCCTGATCAGTAGTATTTTGTATCATTTTTGCTTCAGAATCTCCTTCTGCTATATAAGTAGCAGCAATTTTATCTCGTTCAGAAATCATACGTTCATAGACAGCCGTTTTATTGTCAGATGGGAGATCTAACCGTTTCGTTTCTACAGTAAGAAGAGTGATTCCATATTGTTCCATGGAATTTCCGATATTTTCCATCAATAAGTTGGTCAATTCGCTGTCCCGTCCGCTGATTACATCATTTTGTGTCATACTGCTGATAATATTTTTAATAGCATTATAAACAGTAGTATCAATACGACTTTCTGCATTGGCAATAGAAGAATTTAATGTTTGAGCGAAAGTTAATGGATTAGAGATTCTCCAAAGTACATAACTGTCTGTAATCATTGTTTTTTTATCCATAGTAATAACATCTGATTCCGATAAATCATAGATTAAAATTTCTTTTGGAAGTGTATCTGCACTTTGAATAAACGGTATTTTAAAACTTAGACCGGGTTCAGTAATTACAGAATTGACTTTTCCGAATTGACGAATTAACTTATATTCGTTTTCATTTGTAATAACAATGGACGCTCCAAAGAGAGTAAGAACCAATATAGTAAATATTCCAAATAGTATTTTTTTCATAAATAAAATCCTTTCTGCATCTATTTTTGCATTTATCAGTGTATATTATATATTATTTAATCTGAATTTTGAGTAAATGAATCTAATGGAAGGATCGTTTGCAGTGCATTTCCATTACTGCCGTTGATAATAATTTTCATCTCAGGAAGAATTTCTTCCATTGCTTCATAGAACATGCGATGTCTGGTAACAGCAGGATTTTTGATATATTCCTTATACATTGCGTTAAAACGTGCTACCTGTCCATTGGCTTCATTGATTCGCTGCTGTTTGGTTGCTTCTGCATCTTTTAGGATCTTATCAACTTTTGCTTCTGCTTGAGGAAGCTGTTCATTTCGGTATTTATTGGCATTATTAATAGCGGTTTCCTTTCCCTGTTTTGCTGTTTCCACTGCTTTAAATGCTTCCATAACTTCGGTTGTAGGCGGTTCAGAGTCTTGAATCGTAATATTTACTAATTGAATCCCAATATCATGAACGGAAAGCTGATTTACAATTTTTTCACGAATAGAAGATTGAATTTCTGTTTTGCCGGTGGTTAGTACGCTGTCTACGTCATAAGCTGCAATTACTCCTCGGATACAGCTTTGAGCAATATTTTTAAGGATAAGCTCTGGGTTTTCAGAGGCATAAAGTGCTTTTACTGGTTCGATGATACGATATTCAATAAAGAAATCGACATTCACAAAGTTGTAGTCTGAAGTAATCATTAAAGATTCCGATTCGTCAGAATAGTTATTTCCTGTATCATATCCGATTGCAAAACCTTGGATTGTGGTATTGACCTTATGAATTTTTTGTACAAATGGAATTTTAAAATGCAGTCCAGAATCGGTTACAGCAGTTGCTTTTCCAAAAGTGGTTAAAACAGCCTGCTGCTGTTCACTGATACTGTAAAAAGAACTTGCTGCTGTAATAAGACAGAACAGCAAAATCACAATAATAAACAAAACCTTTCCAAACATTTTTCTTTTTTTTGTAAAATCTACCACTTCCATACAATAAACTCCTTTCTTTAAATAACAGATCGTTTAGAAATAGAAAACAAAAAGACTTTTGCAACCGATTATGGTTAAAACAAAAGTCTTGTTCTTTCAAGTTTCTTTTTTCTTCTTACTATTGTAAGTATATCATAATGTTAAAAAATTGTCAATAAATTGATAAAATTTTACAAATATTGCCGAAATATGTGGATTTTATCTTTTAATTTAGAGGACGCCAGATTCGAAAACGATGGGCATCCTGCTGTTCCGGTTTCCAAAAAGCAAGAAGTTCTAAGACTTCTGCCTTTTCCTTTTTCCAACCGTACAGACCGGGGCGCAATTCGCCCTCCTGACAGCCGAAACGGAATGGGTGTAAGGAAGGATTTTACCAGCCGTAATACAATCTCTTTCCTATTATCCGGGCTAAACACGCCCCTTTTTTTTCACACCCTGCATGGA
>CAJUGZ010000078.1 GCA_910585855.1 uncultured Lachnospiraceae bacterium
CCTGCTTCTATGCAGGGTGTGAAAAAAAAGGGGCGTGTTTAGCCCGGATAATAGAAAAGAGGATGTCTTATGGGGGGTAAAATCTTTCCTTACACCTGTTTTGTTTTGGTGGTTATGAGGGCGAATTGCGCCCCGGTCTGTCTGGTTGGAGAAAGGAAAAGGCAGAAGTCTTAGAACTTCTTGCTTTTTGGAAGCCGGAACAGCAGGCTGCCCACCGTTTTCGAATTTGGCGTCCTCTGGCGTCCTCCATCTGTTATCAAATTCCAAAAGACTTATTGAGAATTGGAAAAAAATGATTGACACACACGGCTGAGTATTATATAATTATCAAATGTGACGTAATGCGGTATAAATACTTGAACGAAAGCCCCGGAGAAGTATGTTATATACATTGTTGAGTTGATTTTGAAATAATCTTAAGGAGGAAACCCATGAAGAGTTATATGGCCAGTGCGGCAAATGTTGAGAGAAAATGGTATGTAGTGGATGCTACAGGATATACATTAGGTCGTTTATCCTCTGAAATCGCTAAGATTTTGAGAGGAAAGAATAAGCCTACTTTTACACCATATATTGATACCGGTGATTATGTAATTGTTGTAAATGCAGAAAAGATTAAGGTAACAGGAAAGAAACTGGATCAAAAGATTTATTATCATCATTCGGAATATGTTGGCGGAATGAAGGAAACTACTTTAAGAGAGATGTTAGCAAAGAAGCCGGAAAGAGTAATTGAACTTGCAGTAAAGGGTATGCTTCCAAAAGGACCTTTAGGAAGACAGATGTATACAAAACTTCATGTATATGCTGGACCAGAGCATAAGCAGCAGGCTCAGAAGCCAGAAGTATTGACATTCTAGTAGCAGAAAGGAGGAAATTACAGTGGCAAGTGCAAAATTTTATGGGACAGGCAGAAGAAAGAAAAGTATTGCAAGAGTATATTTAGTACCCGGCAAAGGGAACATTACGATAAATAAGAGAAATATTGACGAATATTTTGGTTTGGAAACATTAAAGGTAATCGTTCGTCAGCCTTTGGTTTTAACAGAAACAGAAGATAAGTTTGATATGATTGTTACCGTTCGTGGCGGCGGAGTAACCGGACAGGCAGGAGCAATTCGTCATGGAGCTTCTAGAGCATTGCTTCAGGCAGATGCAGATTATCGCCCGGTTTTAAAGAAGGCAGGATTTTTAACCAGAGATCCAAGAATGAAGGAAAGAAAGAAGTATGGTTTAAAGGCAGCTCGTCGTGCACCACAGTTTAGTAAGAGATAATCTTTGAATAGTGGAAAGGTATAGAAGTATACAATAGAGAGATAGGACATTTTTAGAGAAATCTGAGAATGTCCTTTTTTGCTTAATGATTTTATGAAACAGTTTGTGATGACGGAAAGAATTTAGTTACAGTTCAGCCATGCAGAATTTATAAAAAATATGTATTTCACATAGAAAAAATAATTAAATTATAGTAAAATATAATAGGATGTAATTTATATATTTGGAGGAGGATGTTTTATGAATCCAATGATTAAGTATAGAGGTGGAAAATCGAAAGAGATAGCACACTTTATAAAAAATATTCCAAAGAAATATTCAAGATATATAGAACCTTTTTTTGGTGGAGGAGCTTTGTATTTTTATCTTCAGCCAGAAAAAGCAATTATAAATGATATAAATAGCAAGTTGTATGGATTTTATAAAGAAATGCAAGAAAAGTATCCAGAGATAAGAGTTCAGTTGGATAAGTTACAAAAAGAGTATGAAGAAAATCAGCGATTATATGAAACACTGAAATTAGAAAATCCAGAAGTTCATATTGAAAATAGAAATGAATCACTATACTATTTGATGAGAGATGCTTTTAATCATAAAATTGATACAGAATATTTAGATTCTGTTATTTATTTTTTTATCAATAAAACAGCGTATTCGGGAATGATCAGATATAATGCAAACGGAGAATATAATGTTCCATTTGGTAGATACAAAAATTTCAATACAAAACTTATAACAAGTGAACATTACGAATTATTAAAACGAACAGATATTTATAATTATGATTATTCAAAAATTTTTGAAATGGCTAAGGATAATGATTTTATTTTTTTAGATCCGCCTTATGACTGTGTGTTTAGTGATTACGGAAATGAAAATTATAAAGATGGATTTGGAGAAGAAGAACATAGGAGGTTAGCAAATGATTTTGTAAATCTTCATTGTAAAGCTTTATTGGTTATTGGTAAGACATCATTAACAGAAGAGTTATATAGTAAATATATTGTTGAGGAATATGATAAATCGTATGCAGTTAATATAAGAAATCGATTTAAAGCAGATGCAAAACATATTATAGTGACAAACTATTAGATTGGGAGTATATATGGCATATTTAAAAAGTAGAACATTATTTTTTACAACATCACCTAGAACTCCATTTAAAATGATTCCTGAAATAGAAGTTTTAAAAAAATATTTTGAAGGTAAGGTGTGGAATACAGATATACAAATTGAATTTATTAAAAAATTGGCTGAAGGAAAGGATTTTCAAGGAGAAGGCTCAGTAAAAGAAATGGCGTTTAGTGCTAGAGATCGTATTAATCGTGCTCCAAAAGCATTAGGATTTGTTGATTTAAAACCAACGATAAGTTTGACAGAGCCGGGTCTACGTTTTATTAGTGGGAAAAGAACGGAAGAAGTGTTGTTGCGACAATTACTGAAATTTCAATTGCCTTCTCCTTATCACAAAGAGCCGGAACAGTTTGAAGGAATATTTGGAGTTAAACCATATTTGGAAATATTAAGATTGATTTATGAATTAGGAACAGTGAGTTTTGATGAATTAATGATATTTGGTATGCAATTAACACATTATTTAAAATTTGATGAGATTATAGCAGAAATTGAGCGGTTTAGAAGAATGAGGGCATATGCAAAAGTGAGTTATAAGATGTTTAGAGGAGAGTATTTACGAAAAGAAGTAGAAAAAATATACCAGAGTGATATAGTTGGAGGAAATACACAAACGAGAGAGTCGAAAGATACATCTTTGGATAAGTTTGTAAAAACGAAATCTAGTAATTTGCGTGATTATACAGATGCATGTTTCAGATATTTAAGAGCAACAGGTATGGTTGAAATTTCCCAGAGAGGACACTCTCTTTCAATAATGTCTGAAAAGAAAAAAGAAGTTGAATTTATATTGAATAATGTAGATAGAAAACCTCTGTATATAGATGATGAGGAAAGATATAAGGAATATTTATTTGATCCATCACTGCCGATATTGTACTCAGATGATAAAACACGGTTGTTAAAACAAGTTTCTGAAATTCTAGGTGGAGAAGAAGATTTAACAGGAAAAACAATAGAGCAGTTAAAAGACGAGTTAGATGAAGCGATCCAAAACAGAAAGGCAGCAATTCTTGAACGACAAATGAAAAATTTAAAGGAATATAAAGAATATGATGATATTATGGTAATGTTTGCTGATATTAAGTCAAATTCATTGTATGATGCTCCACTTATGCTAGAGTGGAATACATGGCGAGCAATGACAATGTTAGATGGAGGTGAAATAAAAGCAAATTTAAAGTTAGATGATAAAGGACAACCGATGTCAACGGCACAAGGAAATATGGCAGATATTATTTGCGATTATGGTGATTTCGGATTGGCTGTGGAAGTAACAATGCAATTGGGGCAAAAGCAATATGAGATGGAAGGAGAATCGGTGTCTAGGCATTTGGCTAAATTAAAGAAGGAAACAGGAAAAGATGCATTTTGCTTGTTTATAGCTCCGAAAATTAATGAATCTTGTATAGCATATTTTTATGCATTACATACTATGAATATTGCATTTTATGGTGGACAGTCAATTATAGTTCCTTTAGAGTTAGATGTATTTATTAATATGGTTGAACAATCATATAGAGCAGGGTACATACCTAATTCAAAACAGGTAAAAGCAATTTTTGAATATTCATTGGAACAAGCAAAATCAGCACAAGATGAAAATGAGTGGTATACAAAAGTTAAAGATAAGGTGTTAAATTGGCTATAGCATTAGAAAAGTTAAAAACTGTTAAATTTTGAAAGTATAGATGTTCAGTTATAATTTATTTAAATCTAAATTATATACATAAAAAAGGAGTATATATTTATGTTTAGATAATATTGTTTTTTAGCGACCTCCTTTTATTTTGTGGAGGGATTTAGGTTTATGGATTAAGTGAAAGAAACAGAAAAATATAGAGATAATAAAAGATAGAAAGATAAAAAATGGATTTTTGTTGGATGGATGATTATTGACAAAATGCCTGCATAGTAGTACGATAAAAAAAATAAAATAAAGAGTAAGGGAGTAACTGTTATGCAAAAGAGTAAGACGGGAAAAAAGTTTTCTTTTAATGTGAAACATGCAGACTCTATTCAGAAAAAAATTCAGTTTACAATGGTACAGGTTGTTACGATTGCAATGGTACTGTTAGGTGCAGTAGCATGTATTTTGAATTTTTACAGTACATTTAGTATGTTAAAAACAGTGATGACTGAGGTTTCGCAGCTTGCAGCAGCCAGAGTGGAATGGGAGATTACATCTTATAAAAATATCGTAGAAGAATTGGGATGTATTTCCCAGTTTTCCAATAATCTCTATTCGATTGAGGAAAAACAGGAGATTATAGAGCAAAGGGTAGAAACATATGGTTTTATTCGTGGAAGGCTGATTAATCCACAAGGTATTGCAGAAATTGACAATACAGATTTTAGTGACAGAGATTTTTTTAAACGTGCAATTCAAGGAGAGGTTTACTTTTCTGAACCTACTGTATCTGCAACAGATGGACAGGTTCGATTATATGCATCTGCGCCTGTATGGAAAGACGGTTTGCCGAATACAACGATTACTGGTGTAATTATGGTTGTTTTGCCATTGGATATGTTAAATGATATTGCGAAAAATATCGAGGTTAGTAAAAATTCAAATGCTTATATTTTGAATAAAGAAGGTACGACAATTGCACATACTTTAATTGAACGGGTGGAGATTGCAGAAAATACGATTCAGGATGCAAAAACAGATTCTTCTTTAAAAAAGATTGCCAGTTTAGAAGAGAAAATGATTGCCGGAGGATCTGGTTTTGGGGTTTACACTTATAAAGGAACAACAAAGATGCTTTCCTATTGTCCGATTAATAATTCGGATGGATGGAGCATTGCTGTAAATGCACCAGTTATGGATTTTTTTGGAAGGCTTCTCTTTAGTATGCTTGCAATGATTGTAATGGTAATTGCTTTTATTGCAGTTGCTTCTTCGATTGCGATTAAAACTGGAAAAACAATTGGAGAGCCGATTCGCCTTTGTGCAGAACGGTTAAATCAAGTATTGGAAGGTGATTTACAGACAGAAATACCAGAAATTGATACAAAGGATGAAACGGCTATATTAGCAAGTGCGACAAAGGGTATTGTAGATGGATTAAAAGCAATTATTGAAGATATTAAATATTTGCTTTCTAGTATGGCAGATGGAGATTTTTCTATTCACAGCAAAGCAAAGCAGCATTATGTAGGGGATTTTGCAGAGATTTTGGATTCTATGCAAAGAATTAAAAATGCTTTAAGTGAAGCATTGTTATCGATTCGGGAGGCAGCGGATCAAGTATCTGCAGGAAGTGATCAGATGGCAGAAGGGGCGCAAAGTCTGGCAGAGGGAGCTACTGATCAGGCAGGAGCAGTGGAAGAACTTCTAGCTACAATTACGGATACTACTACAAAGGTAGAACAAAATGCAAAAGAAGCAGAAGAGGCAAGTGAAGAAGCAATGCAGATTGAAAAATCTGCTCAGAATAGTACAAAGAGTATGCAAGAAGTCACCAATGCAATGGAGCGAATTAGTACAGCATCGAAGGAAATTGAAAATATTATTTTAACGATTGAAAATATTGCATCCCAGACCAATTTACTTGCATTGAATGCATCGATTGAAGCAGCACGGGCAGGAGAAGCAGGAAGGGGATTTGCAGTTGTAGCAAGTGAAATCGGTCAGCTTGCGAATGAAAGTGCCAAAGCAGTGGATGATACAAGAAAATTAATAGGTACGGCATTATCTGAAGTAAAAACAGGAAATGGAATTGTAGAAAATACAGTTTCTGTGTTGATGGATGTAATTAATGGAATTGAGGAAATTGTAGGCTCTATTGAAGGCGTATCGGAATCTTCAAAACAGCAGGCAGTTGCTATGGAAGAGATTAATAAGGGAATTGAACAGATTTCCGTTGTTGTAGAAGCAAATTCCGCTACAGCAGAACAGTCTTCTGCTACAAGTGAGGAGCTTTCTGCTCAGGCAGCACAGTTAAAGGAACAGGTGGAACGATTTAAATTTTAGATAGAATCTTTAAAAAAAGGAGCAGTTATTGTAACTGTTTCTTTTTTTCTATAAGACTTTTTGCAGCAAAGGGGTTTTCGGCTGTATACGCCAGCGTCCACCTTGGGAACGTATTTTGTAATTGTGCATATATTATAGATGAAAGATTGTCATATTATATGGAGGGTGAGGCTTGTATGGCATACCAGCCGTTTTATATAGCGAATATGCAGAACCAAGAAGAGAATTGGGAAGCACTAGAGGAAAAGGATTGGGACTATATAAAGGGAATGTATCCTCAGATGGCAAAAGAAATTCAGGAAAAAGTGGAAGAGGCATGTGATAAACTGGAATATGATGGAAGCATGATGTTTGATGAGTATCCTGATAAATTAATGATGCGAAATATTTGTGATCGGATTTATAAGGAGATGCAGGAGAAAAAAGGGGAAGAAGGATTTTATGCGGAGGATGATAGAGAAACAGCGGATAGTGATACAACGGTGGAGGGAATGACTGTAAATAATGAAATAATAGAACAGATGCCGATAGATGGATGTACTTCTTGTCAAAGGTATTCGTTGCAAAGCTCGGGCTGGAATTTTCCGCAGGGAGGACCGGAATTTCCGCCGCCACGCCCACCACAGGGAGGACCGGGATTTCCGCCGCCACGCCCACCGCAGGGAGAACCGGGGTTTCCGCCGCCACGCCCACCGCAGGGAGGACCGGGATTTCCGCCGCCACGCCCACCGCAGGGAGGACCGGGATTTCCACCGCCACGCCCACCGCAGGGAGGACCGGGATTTCCACCACCACGCCCACCGCAAGGCCCGGGATTTTTTCCACCACGACCGCCAAAGCGACCATGTTCTTGTCCGCCCGGCAGACCATGCAGAGATTGTTTAGTTGCTTTGCAGAATCAGCCAGATTGGATGCGTGATATGATTGAAGTACTTTTATATCAGGAAATGCTTCATCGCAGAAGCCGCCGCAGAAGGCGAAGACAATATCAGAGAAATTATGGATTGACAGAGTGAAATGCGATCCGTATAATCAAGAGTAGGAACCAAGGCAGGGGGAAAAGAGAAATGGAGATGGTGGAACTGTCTCCATTCTTTTACATAGAAAGAAGAAGTAAAATAATCGGAAAGAATTGGTGGAAAAATGGAAACACAGGAACAAGTAGCAAAAAAACTAGAAGAAGTAATAAATGAAAATTGTATACAGATGGTATTTAGTGGTGTGAGAAAAAAGGGAGTGGTATCTAAGGTAAAAGTGCGCCCTGTTTTGGTAAAAAATCAAATACTTTTTCAAGTTTCCCGTTATATTGGAACAAAGGTATTCCATGAGAATATGACTCAAAAAGAGATGCAAAAAGAGGCACTTCGGCTTTTGGCTTTGGAGTTTAAGCAGGGACAGATTTTGACGGAACAGGAGTCGATAACAATTTTGGGAAATAAGCAGGGAAATTATACGATTCTTTCAAAACAGCAGAAAAATCAAAGAAAAGAGGGAAGTCTTTCTCATAATAAAAAAAAGCATTATATTTTGGAGGAAGGGAAATATGTCCCGTTTTTGGAAGAACTAGGGGTGATGACAAAGGAGGGGAAAATTGTTCAAAGCAGATATGATAAGTTTAAACAGATCAATCGCTTTCTAGAGTTTATTGAGGATATTCTGCCAAAGCTGCCGAAAGAAAAAAAGCTGACAATTATTGATTTTGGGTGCGGGAAATCTTATTTGACGTTTGCAATTTATTATTATTTAAAAGAGTTGAATGGATATGATATTCATGTGATTGGATTGGATTTAAAAGAAGACGTAATTGAAAATTGTTCAAAGCTGGCAAAAAAATATCATTATAAAGATTTGGAATTTTTAAAGGGAGATATTGCTTCTTATGCTGGAGTCAGTCAGGCGGATATGGTAGTAACGCTTCATGCTTGTGATACTGCCACGGATTATGCGCTTTATAAAGCAGTAAGGTGGGGAGCGAAAGTAATTTTATCTGTTCCGTGCTGTCAGCATGAGTGGAACAAACAGATGAAAAGTAAAGAGCTTTCTTCTATTTTTCAGTATGGTATTGTAAAAGAGAGGGTTGCTGCTTTACTGACTGATGCTATGAGGGCACAATATTTAGAATTTTGCGGGTATCGGACACAGCTTTTGGAGTTTATCGATATGGAACATACGCCGAAAAATATTTTAATACGCAGTATTTATCAGGGAGAATCTGCCAATAATACAGAGGAACTAAGAAGAATAGAAACATTTTTTGATGTCAATCCAACACTAAAACAACTACTTGAAGGAGAGAAAAAAAATTAAAAATTGGATTAGAGATTAAAATAGAGTGGAGAGGAAAAAAATAAGGGGACAGAGGGATGAAAACGATTCTATAGAAAGCGGGTATAGTGTATGAAGAAGATTTTCAGACGAATGGTTTTGCTCTTTCTTTTATTTACGGCTGTAGCGGCGGGGGTTTTCTGGAAACTGAACAGAACAGAAAAGACAGATATGATTAATATGGAATCGGCAACGCTGCCGGTTATTTATATGATGGCAGGAAATGAGCGGATTAATTGTTTACATGGATATAAAGACAGCATGGATGCAGCTTCTATGCGGGATACGATTACTCCTTTGGAGGAGGATCGCAATTTAACCATACAGGTGGATACTTACGGCAATTCGATTACATTTATTTCCTATGAAATTCGTTCTTTGGATCAGGCACGTTTAATTGAACGGACAGAAGTATCGGATTGGGAAACATATGATACTTATATTGAGGTTACTCTGGAAATTGAAAATTTAATTGAAGAGGACGAGGAATATACTATGGTGCTTCATCTTATGACAGAAGCGCATCCGATGATAAATTATTATACAAGAATTATAGACGGTACAGAGCAGATTTCGGATAAGCTTTCCTATGTGTTGGATTTTAGTAAAAGGACATTTGATAAAGAGGAAGCAGAGGAACTGGTAAAATATTTGGAGTCAGGTTCGCAAGGGGATAATACCAATTTTGGTGCAGTGGATATTTATTCTAGTTTTTCTCAGATTACATGGGGGGATTTGGAAGTAACACAGTTGTCAAAGCCGCAGGCAGCGATTTTGGAAATTAATGACAATGTGACCTGTATGGAATTGAGCTATCGGGTAGAGGCAAAAAATATGTACGGAACAAAGGAACAGTATGATATTGTTGAATTTTTTCGTACACGCTATACCGAAGAAAGAACTTTTTTGCTGACCTATAAGCGAACAATGAGTCAGGCGTTTTTGCCGGTCAGTGAAAATATCAATGGAAGCCGAATTAATTTAGGGATTCAGCCGGATACACAGGTAAAAATGGTTTCTGGTGCAAAGGGAGATATTACTTGTTTTGTATCAAATGGGGAGCTTTGGTATTACCGTTCGGGACTTAATACGATGCGCTGTATTTTTAGTTTTTATGATTCGGCGGATGACGGAGTACGAAGCAGTTATAAAAAACATGATATTGAAATTGTAAAAACACAAGAAAATGGGGATGTTTATTTTTTAGTGCATGGCTATATGAACAGAGGGCTTCATGAGGGAAAAGTAGGATTGATTCTCTATCGTTATATCTATGAAGAAAATATAGCAGAGGAATTATTTTATATTCCGTATCAGAAGTCAGCGGATTATTTAAAGGAAAATCTAGGAAAATTATTTACGATTACAGGGGAGAGCATTATTCATTTTTTATTAGAGGGAAATTATTATGCAATGGATTTTATCAGTCATGAGTATATTACACAGATAACTGGACTAAAAGAAGGATACTATGTGATTAGCCCGTCTGGAAATATTTTGGCATGGCAGGAGGGAGAAGACCATTACTTTGCAAAGGAAATTCATGTATTGCTTTTAGATGAAAATAGAGAGTTTACAATTTATGCAAAGGAGGGAGAGAATCTTCAGGTTATTGGGTTTATTGATGAAGATTTGGCATATGGTACGGCAAGGGATGAAGAAATCAGAAAGACGGCAACAGGACAGACAGAATGTTATATGTCTTATTTAACAATTATGGATAAAGAAGAAAGGCAGGTTGGTTCTTATCATAAAGAGGGGTATTATTTTACAGAAGCAGAGATTACGGCAGACAATATGATTACACTAAAGCGATATCAAAAGACAGAGGAAGGAGAGTATAAAAAGGCGGAGGAAGAGTATATTACAAATAATGATTCTGCCAATACAAAGTCGTTGACAGCCAGTCAGATTGCTACAGAACTAAAAAAGAAAGAACTTGGTATTAATTTAATCAGCAGTGTAGGAACACATACATTAAAGACAGGATATATTGAAAAAATTCAAAGCAGAGGGGAGGGAAATCTGGTTTTAAGTTTTGAGTCAGATCCAATGTTCTTATATTATGTTTATATAAGAGGTAAGCTTTTTATGGCAAGTGATAATCTAAGGGAGGCGATTTGTCTTGCTTGGGATGAGGCAGGAGTGATTCTTGGGGATGACGGAGGATATATTTGGAAGCGAAATAATACATTAGATACCATCAATCTTTCGGGAATTTCTGTAATAGTATCAGAAAAAGATACATTAAATCTTTGTCTGGAAGCTATGCTTCGTTCAAAAGGGATTTTAACGGATACTGTTCCGCTTACCTCTGCCGGAGAAAGTGCATTGGAGATACTAGAAGAGCAGACAGGAAGCAGGGGACTAGATTTGACGGGATGCAGTTTAAGACAGATTCTTTATTTTATACAGACAGGAAAGCCTGTACTTGGAAAATTGGAAGACGGTTATGTATTGATTATAGGTTATGATCCCTATAATGCAGTAATTTTAAATCCGCTGACGAATACAACCTATCGAATCGGTCTTTCGGATGGAACAGAAGCATTTGAAAAAGAAGGGAATCAATTTGTGGCAATGGGGGAATAAAGGCTTTATTTTGTGAAAAATTACCAAAAATCAGAAATAATAGGAACGAAGTTTCACATTCTGATACAGAGAAACAGCCTGTTCAGCCGTAAAAATAAAAATAAAAAAAATATTGACGGAAAATGTGAAAAAAATCTAAACAAATTTCAGAAAATCTGTTTCTAAAAAAAGACTTTTGTGTTATAATACATTACAGGGCGAATAGCACTAAAAAATAGAAATCTACAACAAGAGGTGATATCGTGATTAAGAAAGAAATGATAGCCATGCTTTTAGCAGGCGGACAGGGAAGCCGACTTGGTGTTTTGACATCTCAGGTGGCAAAACCTGCAGTGGCATTCGGGGGAAAGTACCGCATTATTGATTTTCCACTTAGTAATTGTATTAATTCAGGAGTAGATACGGTAGGTGTTCTTACCCAGTATCAGCCATTAAGACTGAATACCCATATCGGAATTGGTATTCCGTGGGATTTGGATCGAAATGTAGGTGGTGTAACCATCCTCTCTCCATATGAAAAGATTGGAAACAGTGAGTGGTATTCCGGTACAGCCAATGCAATTTACCAGAATCTTACTTATATGGAACAGTATAATCCAGAATATGTATTAATCCTTTCCGGTGACCATATCTATAAGATGGATTATGAGGTAATGTTAGAATATCATAAGGCGAATAATGCAGATATTACGATCGCTGCAATGCCTGTTCCGATTGAAGAAGCAAGCCGTTTCGGTATTGTCGTAACGGATGAAAATGATCGTATTATAGAATTTGAAGAAAAACCGAAAAATCCAAAGAGTAATTTAGCTTCTATGGGTATCTATATCTTTAGCTGGAAAGTATTAAAAGAAGCATTGATAAAGATGTCAGATGTAAGCGGATGTGACTTTGGAAAGCATATTATTCCGTATTGCTTTGAAAATGGCGGAAGAATATTTGCATATGAGTACAATGGGTATTGGAAAGATGTAGGAACTTTAGGCTCTTATTGGGAAGCAAATATGGAATTAATTGATATTATTCCTGTATTTAATCTATATGAAGAGTTCTGGAGAATCTATACAAAGAGTGATACACTTCCTCCGCAGTACATAGCTGCAGGAGCTAAGGTAGAGCGAAGCATTATTGGAGAGGGCACAGAAATATACGGTGAAGTATATAATTCGGTAATTGGACCGGGTGTAGTAGTGGGAGAAGGAACAGTTGTTAGAGATTCCATTATTATGCAGGGTACTACGATTGGAAAGGGTGCTCAGGTTTATAAAGCAATTATTGCAGAAAATGTTGAAATTAGTGATAATGTCGTATTGGGCGTAGGCGAATATGCACCAAGCAAATATGATCCGAAAGTTTATGCATTTGATTTAGTAACGATTGGGGAAAATTCTTATATTCCGGCTAATGTAACGATTGGCAAGAATGTTGCAATTTCTGGTAAGACAGAAGAGTCCGATTATCCAAACGGGAAACTGGAAAGCGGCGAGTATATTATTAAGGCAGGTGAAACACGATGAGAGCCATTGGTATTATTTTAGCAGGTGGTAATAATAGTAGAATGAAGGAGCTGTCTAATAAAAGAGCAATTGCAGCAATGCCTGTTGCCGGCAGCTACCGTGCGATTGATTTTACATTAAGTAATATGTCAAATTCCCATATTCAGAAGGTAGCGGTATTTACGCAGTATAATGCAAGATCGCTAAATGAGCATCTTAGCTCTTCGAAATGGTGGGATTTCGGAAGAAAACAGGGTGGTTTATTTGTATTTACTCCTACAATTACGACAGAGAACAGTTATTGGTATGGCGGGACAGCAGATGCGATTTATCAGAATTTAAGCTTTTTAAAGAGAAGCCATGAGCCATATGTAGTAATTGCTTCCGGTGACAGCATCTATAAGTTAGATTATAATAAAGTATTAGAATATCATATTGCAAAGAAAGCAGATATTACGGTTGTAACAAACAGTGTTCCAGATTGGGAAGATCCTTGTCGTTTTGGTTTGGTAAAGACAGATGAGGACGGAAGAATTACCGATTTTGAAGAAAAACCGGTTGTTGCTTCTTCTAGTCAGTTATCCACTGGAATTTATGTGATTCGCAGACGTCAGTTGATTGAGTTGATTGAACGCTGCGCACAGGAAGGCAGAAAGGACTTTGTAAGCGATGTTTTAGTACGCTATAAGAATTTAAAGAGAATTTATGCTTATCAGATGGACAGCTATTGGAGAAGTATTTCTTCTGTAGATGCTTATTATAAAACCAATATGGATTTCCTGAATCCAGAAGTCAGAAATTATTTCTTTAAGGAATATCCAGAAGTATATTCGAAGATTGATGATTTACCGCCTGCAAAGTACAATCCGGGCGCTGAAGTTCGAAACAGCTTGATTTCCAGTGGAAGTATTGTAAATGGTAAGGTAGAAAATTCTGTTTTATTTAAGAAAACTTATATTGGAAATAATTGTGTAATTAAGAATTCGATTGTATTAAATGACGTTTATATTGGTGATAATACCTATATTGAAAACTGTATTGTAGAGAGCCGTGATACAATTCGGGCAAACACAACCCATATCGGAAATCCGGATCAGATTAAAATTGTTCTTGAAAAGAACGAGAGGTATGCGTTATAGCCTGCAAAGGATAAGACGTTTAGTTGTGAAGGGAAGATGAGAATGCAGATTACAGATGTAAGGGTTCGAAAGGTTGCAAAGGAAGGTAAGATGAAAGCAGTTGTATCAATTACTTTAGACAATGAGTTTGTGATTCATGATATTAAAGTGATTGAAGGCGAAAAAGGATTATTTATTGCAATGCCAAGCCGAAAAGCGTCTGACGGTGAGTACCGTGATATTGCACATCCGATTAATTCGGAAACCCGTGAAGTGATGCAGAAAATTATTCTGGAAAAATACGAAACAGCTTTAAAAGAAATGGAAGAGCAGGCAACGGAAGATTAGACAGAAGAAAATTCCCTTTCTAAAAACAGAATAAGAAATAGGTTTCCCAGGCAGGAGAGATTCTGTCTGGGAATTTTTGAATGAATTTTTTTGATGCTAGAAGGTGGCAACAGAGAGGAATAGGATACCTGTTAGGATAAAACAGATTAAGATGGAAATAAGCCAACTATTTTCTTGCAGATCTATTTTTTTTATTTTTTTCATAGGATACCTCTTTTTTGTATATGTGTTTTGAATTGTATGGAATGATTGGGGCTTGAAATTTTTTTATCAAGTAGAATTATGATAGCATGATTGTGGCGAGATGTAAAGAGAGGACAGAAAAAGTTCAAGATGTCAGATAATTTTTTTGGGGGGAGGACGCCAGATGCGAAAACCCTAGGCAGACTGCTGTTCCGGTTTCCAAAAAGTAAGAAGTTCTAAACTTCTGCATAATAACGCATCCAACCAGACAGACCGGGGCGCAATTCGCCCTTATGGCAGCCAAAACGTTACTGGCATAC
>CAJUGZ010000079.1 GCA_910585855.1 uncultured Lachnospiraceae bacterium
TGAAAAGGCAGAAGTCTTAGAACTTCTTGCTTTTTGGAAACCGGAACAGCAGGCTATCCACCGTTTTCGAATCTGGCGTCCTCTTGCGTCCTCCCCCCATTATCCAATTTTCTCAAAATTTTATACTTTTTTAAATTTTCTACCTTACCTTTCTATATACCGGAATGGTCAATAAAAGAAACCGAAGAATATTCGCACATAATGTTCCGACTGCAAGTCCAACCAATCCGCCCGCAAATGCACCGATTACCGCAAATGCAAGATATAAAATAGCATAAACCGTTTCTACAATTACCTGAAGTTTCATATCGCAAAGGCGAATCGCCATCATATTTACAATACTGCAGCTATAATATACAATTTGTGCTAAATTTCCGGTGTCTATTACCGGCAGGCAGTTTGTATAAGAACTTGGGTAAAGGATATAAATCATTGCCCGGGACATAACCAGTCCTGCTAAAAAGAATAAAAGAACTGCTCCTAGAGAACCAGCCACTACTCGATTTACCATCTTTTTATTAAGAGGAATAATCCCTTTTGAAATATTGCTCAGCAGTACAGCCGTAATTGGAGGAATTACCAATGCCACACATTTTCCATAAGTCGTAGCAATATAATAAGTAGAAACTTCTGTACTTCCCAGAAGATATTCTACCAAAAAACGATCCATATAAATCAAAGCGTAACTGATTAGATAAGAGCCTGTCAAAGTGGATGCATTTTTTACGGTTTGAAGAAAATATTCACTGACTCCTTTTTCTCCATATACACGAAACAGTTTTCCCGACACTGCAGCATAGAACACCGCCGCCGTTTCTCCAGCTAAAAAAATCACATACCACTGTTTTGTCGTTCGAAATACCAGATAGCCTGCCAAATAGCCAACTGACATAAAAATAGAAGACAGTAAAATCTTTTTATAGTTAATTTCAATTCGAAATACACACTCGGAATAAAGCCGAAGCATTAAAACAGCAGATGTGATTCCAAATAAAAATCCCTCTCCTATATCCATCCGAATAAAAAAAACTCCAAAACCAAATAAAATCAAGATACTAAGCAGTGCCTCAGCAGCAATTATAAGCCGATAATCTCTTGCCCGTATCCGATCCGTATCCTGGTTTAATACACGGATATGGTTTAATGCTTCTCCACAGCTATATGCCAAGATACAGATATAACCATAGTATACCACATACGTTCCAAATGCAGCATCTCCTAACTCTCGATTCATCCATGGCTCAATCAGCCCCTTTAAAACCAAAAAAAAGATACATTTTGCTCCAATCGATAAAATGCCGTCCCACAGCATTTTATTCCCCGGCAGTTTCCTTTTCTTCTCCAAAGTTAATTCTCTCCTCTTCCACTACAAGCGGTCGCTTCATCACTCTTGAATTAATCGTAAGAACATATTCTCCTAACATCCCGATAAAAAATATCTGTACTGAACCTAATAAAAACATACCAATTAAAATTGGTGCTGTTCCTGCAATAAACCGATCCCAATAAATCAGTTTTAAAATCAGATAGATCACTGCCATTGCCATACTAAAAGCAGCACATAAAAATCCAACCAGTGTTGCCAGCCGAAGCCCTACTTTTGTATAGGAAGTAATACTAAGCATAGCGGCATCATAAAGACGGTAAAAATTATTGCTGGTTTTTCCGGCACGCCGCTTTGGCTGTGTATACTCCAAATCCTTTCTGCGAAATCCTAATTCCGCTACAATTCCACGCAAAAAAGGAGTCGGATCATCTAGTTGTTTTAATACTTCAATAAATTTTTTATCATATAGCCCAAAACCAGTAAAATGCTCAATCTGCTCTACCTGAGAAAGTTTCTTAATCATCTTATAATAACAGCTTCTAAAAAAATACATCACTTTACTTTCTCGGCTGCTGGTCTTAATACCGCATACAATTTTATATCCCTGCTCCCATTCTTTTACAAATTTCGGAATCATCTCGACGGGATCTTGAAAATCCGCTGCTACCAAAATCCCACAATCTCCTGTAATCTGTAAAAGCCCATAGTACGGAGAGTTAAACTGTCCAAAATTTTTTGCATTGAAAATTGCCTTAATCTTGGAATTTCCTGCACACATTGTTCTTAAAATCTCACGGGTATGATCTTGAGAATCATTATCAATAAAAATAATTTCATAGTCATAACCGGGCAGTTCCTCTTGAAATGTACGGATTATGGATTCACTCAATGGAAGTACATTCTCCTCCTCATTAAAGCAAGGTACTACAATGCTGATTTTTTTCATGAATAAAACCTGTTCCTTTCCATCTGCACATCCTATCCTTTCCTTTGTTTCTTCCGAATCAAACCTCTTCATCCTTTTCCCGATACCACTGCAGTGTTTCTGCTATGCCTTCTTCAAATGTATACTCTGGTACAAATCCCGTATCCTTTGTAAGTTCAGAAAGATCTGCACATAAATACATCACTTGATTTTCTGCATAGGGAACTGCTCCAAGCCGAATCTGCCCTTCTCTATCCATCTTGTCCCAAATTGCAAAAATATATTCTTTTAAAGGTCGCATTGTTCCGCTTCCAATCGGATAGACTGCTCCGTCCGTTCCGTTTTCTGCAATCAGATACAATGCTCTTGCAGCATCCTTTACATAGAGATAATCCCAAAGCTGTTCTGCCTTTGAAAATTCGGCTGTTTCTCCCAAAGACAATTTGCGGATTGCTGACATCACCATTGTACGATCCGAATCAAACGGTCCGAAAATACTTAATATTCTAGCCCATTCATGCCGAATTTTTAATGATTGGCACAAAACACGACTCATCTGCCCCGCTGCCAGCTTTGCAATACCATATCCGTTTTCTGGAAAAGCCGCTGTTTTTGAAGAAAGTTTTTTGGCTGTGCGTCCATATTCTGCCTGTGAACCTGCTCCGACAAACACCCTGCATCCTAAACGCCCCGCCAGACGTACCGCATCTAGTGTATACTGAATATTTTTATTTTGCAAGTCCATATCGTTGCGGCAATCTCCAAATGTCCCGTCCCATCCAAGATGAAAAAAGGCATCTTGTTTCTGTTCCAACAATCCGCTTGCCAAAAGTGCCTCCTTTGAAGAGAACTCTTTTAAATCCAATTCCACTTTTTTCAATCCTGTATGCGAAGGAAGTCTTTTTATCTTTTTCGAGTTTTTTCTGACCAGTGCTGTTACCAAAATTCCCTGTTCCAATAAGTAGTTTGCAAGAGCCACTCCAATCATACCAGTAGCCCCCGTTATTACAGCATGTTTTATCTTTGCAGCCATATCACACCTCACACTTTTTCTTTCACCTGATTTTTCTACTCTTCTACCATAGGAATCAGCATATTTTCAGCCAGTTCTTCCCGATCCAAAAAAGGTGCTAAATCCTCTAGCGGCGGTGAAATCATACTTCCGTCCTCTAACCGCTTTGAAGCAGACTTTGGCTCAAACTTTTGATCCATAGAAACCATAATCTCACAGATAATCGGACCTTTTTCTGCAAGTGTCTGCTCGATTCTCTCCCCTAGCTGCTCGTTTTCTGTAATCCGAATATAAGGATAGCCATAAGCTCCTGCCAGTTTCTCCATATCAGGGAAACTTAAATCTCCACTGTCATATCCTACTCCCACCAAAGGTTCACCAAAAAAGTTACTCTGCGTCTGCCGAATAGAATGATAGCCATTATTATTAATCAAAAAAATCTTGATCGGCATCCGGTGATGAATAATCGTCTGAAGCTCCTGCAGATTCATCTGGATACTGCCATCTCCTGTTACCAATATAATATCATGCTTTCCTGTATCTTGTCTGTCTTCTGCTGTTTTCTTTTCTTCCAAAACAATCGGATTTCCCTGTGCATCCACTGTCGGCTGCGCCCGTCTTAACGCCTGATTTCCATACTCTGCAACACAAGCACCAATCGCCGCCGGCAGATCATATCCCATAGAAGCGATTGCAGAATTGATAATAAACCGCTGCCCTTTCTTAATCACATACCCATGACTTCCCACTACACAGGCAGACCCGTTTCCCACCACTGTAATCTGGTTTTCCCAAAGCCGGCTGCTTAATTCCTTAATAAACGCATATACATTGACAAACGGCTGTTTTTGATAGTGCTTTTTCTGTACAACAGGATACGTTTCCTTCCACTTTCTACATATAGAAAGCCATTCTTCCTGCTGAAACCATACAGTTTCTTCTGTCTTATTCAATGCCTTTTCTAATTTCTCCAAAAAGTCCTTTGCATCGGCATGAATTGGCATCTCACAGTGAAGAACCGGTTTTTTCATCTCTTCCGCATCGGCATCTACCATAATCACAAACGCCGCTCTTGCCCATGTTTCCACATGATAGCCCACCTGACGGATACTTAAACGATTTCCAACTGCAAGAATCAAATCACTGTTCTGCACCGCAAAATTGCCCGCACGATCCCCCATAATTCCTCCACGTCCCACATAAAGAGGATGTGTATCATAAATCGCATCAATACTGTCCCATGCCGTTACTACTGGAATATTTAACTTCTCTGCCACTCGTTCAAATACGGCATGACCACCTGCAATCCGTATTCCATTTCCCGCATAAAATACCGGTCTTTTCGCTTCCTTTATCTTTGAAAGCACAGAAGAAACCGTTTCCTCTTCTACAACAGATGGTAATTCCTTCTGGTGTTCTCTCAGATATGCCTCACAGTCAAAGCCAGCCTGATCTTCAGTTTCAATATAACTGCCCTGTATATCCACCGGAATATCCAGCCAGCAAGGACCGGGTCTTCCTGTCTGTGCAATATAAAGCGCCTTTTCCACACAATAGCGAATCTTTGCAGTATCCACTATCATTTCGCAATACTTTGTCATAGCACAGACTGCCTTTGTAATATCAAATTCCTGATCTCCCATTGCCCGCAGATTTAGTCCTGTACTGCGGGCTGTTGTATCATAGCGCACCTGTCCAGACAAAATCAGCATAGGAATCGAATCCAAATAACCTCCTACTACTCCTGTAATGGCATTTGTTCCTCCCGGTCCTGTTGTAACACAGACGGCTGCTATTTTATTATTAATTCTTGCATAACTTTCTGCTGCTATTGCACAAGCCTGTTCATGATGATTATAAATACAAGTCAATCCCTCTTGATGTCCCAATCCGTCATTTAAATGCATTGCGCCACCGCCCGTAACAGTAAATACATGAGAAATCTCATGTTCCACCAATAACTGAGCAATATAATTTGATACTTTTATCCTCATGGTCGCATCCTCCTGTAAAATATTACTTGAACAAATCAAATTAGTCTTATTTTACCCGATTCTGCAATTTAATTCAATCATTTTCCGAAAGAAGCTACATTTCAGCAAAGAAATCTTTTAAAGATACCTCCAAACCACGGCAAATTCCCTGCAAAGTTACTAAAGTCGGATTATTAATTCTCCCACTGATTAAATTCATAATCGTTGACATCGGAATATCCGCCCGATCAGCAATCCGATAATAAGTGACTGCCTTCTCTCTGCTCAATTCCACAATCCGCTGACCTACTGTTTTCTCTTCATAATCCGCTGCTCTCTCTTTGCAGTCTATTCCCCTGTAATTATTGTTCATAAACTTTCCCCTTGTTTCTACTCACGTTTTTAGTTGCATTACAGCCTCTTAAACTAATACTTCGCTGTTTCCCCATTTCCCCTTTCCTGTTTTCCCCATTTTTTCTACATTCTATTATTCTATAACAAAGAAACCCTGTCAATTAGCATTTTATTACAAGAATTTTGTCGAATTTTGTCAATATTTTTGTTTTTTTTAACTTTTGTTAGCGTAAAGATTGCATATCAAACCTATTCTACAGATAAAAGATTGTCGAATTATTTTTCTTATGTTATAATTCCTCTATCCTTTGTATTTCTTCTTTTACTTAATAACTGCGGGAAACCGCATCCATTTTTTTACATTCAATGAAATTTGACAAGATTCTTTGCAATCTGACAAATTTCAATGTCGGCGGGGACAAAAAACTATGATCCCTGCCGACAGCTACAGGCAATACCTGCCTCAATAGGTATTTTGCACCCTGCCAAAACAGCAGATGCAAATTAAAAAAATATTTGATACTTATCCTTATGGAATCAAATAGGGGAAAATTTTTCCCTGCTTGTATACAATCGAGCAGGAAAAAATCTTTCCCCTATTCGTGTGCTTAATTTGATCCACAAGTCCGATTTCTTTATAAAACTCCCGTAGTTTTTTTCAAGGGGACGCCAGATGCGAAACTCTTAGACAGACTGCTGTTCCGGTTTCCAAAAAGCAAAACGTTCTAACTTTTTTCCAAAGTCACTACAGTCTGCCTAAGAGTTTCGCATCTGGCTGTTTCTTGCCTTCAGAAAAAATAAAAAAGAATGTACATTTAAACGTTTCTAAGAGCCTGTCAACATATGCTGATTTTGCATCAAATTTTTTGCCAAATAACCATAATTTTTTACTGCAATATGGAAAATAAAAGTTTTTTAAATACATTAAAAAATCGAATTTTGGCTATGTACTTCCACCAGAAAATAAAGTAATTGTACAACAAGCAATATCATTTTACGGTTGGTACTCCTAACTGAAAGCGGAAGGAAAGTCTATGAAGGGTCATCATTTCCCGTCGGCACTTAGACACTGTGTTGCTGTGTTTTAGCGTCTTATGTGTCCGCTATGAAGAAATAAAAAATGCTAAGCGAAAGCGGGCCCAGAATAGACCTTCCTTCCGCTTTCAGCGTCCCCCCTGCCACCCCACTATTTTTTATTCTGTTAAAGTTTCTGATGTATCCGATGTATCTGACTCCTGACTTTCCGTTGTTGTTTCCTGATTTACCAGATATTTCAAATCTCCTTTTTTATCTATCACTTCATAATTTGCCTTTAATCCCTCTACATACTCCGTTACATTTTGACTGGCAAGACGATTTGAAATCGTTTCCCGGCAGGATTCATCATAATTTCTCTCTTCAAACCGAACTATATAAATTACATGATTTTCTGTATCTTCTATCTTTGTCAGCTCCCCTGCTGTTCGTTCTTCTTCATAAAGCCACTCTGCATACTGAGAGGATACCGAAAAATAAGTAGCATCTGTATGAAGTGAATACTCTGTTTCTGCATCACTATAATTTGCTTTCTGTTCTTCATCGGCATACTCTTCACACAGAGTTTCAAAATCTTCCCCTGCCTCTAAACGCTGAATCATCTCATCTGCCCTTGCATTTTGTTCGCTCATAACTGCAGCGGCGGCGGCTTCGTCTGCTCCTTCTTCTAACGCAGCACGGAACGAAAACTCATGATAGTTGATCTTATCATAGCTGTTTTTATTTTCTTCATAATAAGAAGTAATTTCCTCTTCTGCTGGTTTCATTGTTTCGTTTAGATGATCATAATAAGCAGAGGCATACAGCATTTCTTTTATAAAGGGTTCTACATTGCCTTGTGTAGCATATGTTCCAAATGAAGCAGTATAATATCTTGCTACAGAAAGCTCTGCTTGGGAAGCAGCACTTTTTATATTTTCTAAAAAAGTATTATAATCCTCTGTGACATCATATTCAAATCCCTGTGCCTGTGCATCATCTGTCAGTGCTCTCATCTCTGTAATACTGTCCACGGTCATCTGATCAAAATTATCTTTCCATGTCAGATTCTCATTATAGCTTTGTTCTGCAAAATCCTTTGTTGGATCTAATCCCATATAAGAAAGATAGGAATAATACGTATTAATATAGTTATTTGCCGTACTGTTATAGTAGTAATCATACTCTAATTTTGTCAGTTCATGTGTTCCAACTGTAATATAAGTATCTTTTAATGCCTGTTGTTTTTTTACTATAGATCCGGCAGTAAAACCTGCCAATAAAATTACTAGAAAAATTCCTGTCGACAAAAGTCCTATTTTCCATCTCTTTGCTGCTATTCGTTCTTTTTCTGCCTGAATACGCCTACGTTCCATCTTTTTATCATACTTTGTTACTACCTTTTCTTTTTTTTCCGTATTGACAGCGGATTTTTTACTTTTTTCTCTGTTGTTTTGATTTTTTTTACCCATTACTTATTGATTCCTCCATATTTTCTTATCACTTCTTATCACATATCATTTGTTTCTTTTTTTTGAAGTTCTTCTTCTGCCTCCTCCAGTGACTGATAACCATATAGTTTTACTGTATTTTCCATAATCAGATATGCTAAATTCAAATCCTGCCGGGCAAGTTCCACTACAAATCGCCCATATAGTTCCAATGTTCTTTCTGAATAAGTCCCCAATTCTCCTCTTAAATACGTTTCATAAGAAGTATCCCAAAGCGTATCTTCTATAGTATGAATCCGTCTGGCTTTTCCTGCAGTGAAAGGATACTGTTTTGAAAACTTTTCCATCCAAGCCACTTGAATTTTTATAATCTCCTCCTGCAAAACCAATCGTTTTGTCTGACGTTTTGGAAGTGCATCTTTTAATGATTTATATTCCTCTGGTGCAGTGGATTCCATCATTCGGGCATATTTTTCCATAATTAGATTCCAGCCCTTTCTTTCTGCCTCTAAAAGATCTTCCAAATAACTTTTTAAAAGCTCCTGATTCCACGTCAGATACTGGCTCTCTCTCATAATTCGAAAGGTTTTCCAATCATTTTGGCAGTCTGCTCTCTTTCCTATATTTTGAACACCTTGAAACTGCTTCCACTCCAAATGAATAATTCTAGAAATAATCCCTCTGTCTTTTACCTCTTTCCGCCAATTCTCCAATCCGTTTTTCTCTTTTTGAGAAATCGTCTGCTCCTCTCTGCTAAGCAAAATTTCGTCTGCATGAGAAGCAAGATAGGTATCGTCTTTTTTTGTCAATCCCTGACGATGCAGTTCTGCTAAAAGATAACGTGCCACAATTTCAATCGTAAGCACAACCTGATCTGCTCCGTTAAAGTCATCTGCATTATAAACAATGCCTTTCCATGCCTCCCTCTGATCCGGCATATCAGCTATGGCATCCAGCATATCTCCAACTTCCGGCAAAAGAGGCAGTGTATTTATTCCTTTCCGAAGCCATTTATAATATGGCTCATAGGTGCGGTTCAGCAGATAGACAATCCGCATCGTATGCACCATCCACTCGGCAAGTGAAATTTTTGCCGTTACATAATCCTGCCGTGCCATCATCCTTGCATAGTTATACTGTCCATACTGTGAAAAATAAATCAGTTCTTCAGCAAGACGACTGCAAAATACCTCTTCAGGATAATACCCTTTTAATTTCTTTCGTATATCGGAAAAAATTCCGGCATCATCCCGAAATACAGCCCCATTGGTAGCTGCTGCCAATGCTCCGTCTGGTATCTGCCTCCATTCCTCTGCACTTTCGGGCAGTTTGGACTGATTTAAAAAAGAACTGTAAAACTCGCCAATTGTAATGACTCCCCGCCTTTTCTTTTTTTGAAGTATTCTCTGTTCGCTTTTTGGATTATTCGGAAGTGTCTGTTTTGGTGCATGTTCCATTAAAAGTTCATCATATGCCTTCTGCAGTTCTTCCCCTATTGTCCAATTTAATTCTTCTGGTATCCATAGACAAAAGCCTAGTTCACAGTCATGATCCATTGAGATTGCATCCTCATAACCAAAACAGTCCGATCCTTCTCCTGCAAGCCCAACGGCAATCTGCTGTTCATACTTTGGAAAATAGGTATGAATCATCGGTGCTCCATATGTTTCATAAAATACTCTGCAGTTTTCAATATAAGATATGGATTTCTCGGATGATTTCTTTGATTTTTCTAAGCTTTCTGGCTTTTCTAATTCCGCTGATTTCTCTAATTTTTCCGACTTTTCCAATTCTTCTAATTTTTTTAATGCTTCTGATTCTTGCGATTCTTTTTGTGCTTCTTTCTGTTTGGCTTCTTCTGTCTGCTGTTTCAGAGCTTCTTGTGCTTTCAGCCGATTCTGAGCAACTCGTTTATAAGCCTCTGTCTGCCCCACATGCTGCTCTAATTCCTCCATAGCTTTTGTATAATAACGAATTGCTTCTTCCTGCCTTCCGGCAAAATAGCAGGCATCTCCTGCTGCCGCTAATGCTCCGCTGTAATGAAAATCTTTTCCTCCATCCTCTTCATAAATGGCAAGTCCTTGTTTCAGATGTTTTTCCGCCTCTTCTGTTTCTCCCAGCCGAAGCAGCGTTACTGCCAAATTAGTATGTGTTGTAGCTTGCTCAATCTTTGCCTCGTCATAGAGAGATACAATTTCAAGTGCTTTATAAAGAGCCTTTTTTGCATGTTCAAACTCCTCCATCTCCTGATAAAGCAAACTCCAATTATTATAAAGACTTGCAAATTGAAAATCATAAGGATCTAACTCCTGATCATAAATGACCTGTACTGTCTGATAATATTCCATCGCTTCTTCCAGATTTCCAAAAGCACGATATGCATTTCCAATATTCAGTGCCGACATAGCATAAGGTATCGTTCCTTCCATCTCTAAATCCCGCATTAAAGTAATCAACTGGCTGCAGTATGACATTCCCTTTTCTGCTTTGCCTGTATCCCGACAAAATCCAATTATTTCATTTACCAGTGTAATAACAGAAGAAACATCTCCCTCTTCCAATGCCTTTTCGATATTCTGCTCTAAAAATGCACCAATCTCTTCCAAACTATATACGCCAAACATCGCATCATACTGTTCTAATATGTGATTAATTTCCATACCAATCCCTTCCTTTTTATAATATCATAAAATTCCAAGTGCTTTTTTAGCTAATTGATCTGCCTGCTCATTATATTTCACTCCGGTATGAGCCGCTACTTTTACAAAAATAATCTGTATCTTTTCTCTGCTTTCTTTTATAAACTGCTGATAAGCCTGTGTCTTTTCTTTATTTGCTTTCCACTCTCCATTTGCCCATCTTGCAATTCCTTCATAATCATGATAAATATACACTGTTTTTGCCTGATGTGCAATCGCCCATTGAATTGCATGGATACTTCCCAACAGTTCACCTGCTACATTATTCATGCTTAAATATCCTTCTTCTGCTCCCGATCCAGATAATTCCACACAAGTATCCTGAAATAAAATTACACAGCCATAGGCATATTTCCCCAGTATTCGTTCAAAGCTTCCGTCTACATAAGCTACCACCGTTTCCCTATCCGCCTTTTCATTTTGCACTGCGGAAATTTTATCCGATTCCTTTGACAAACTTTTCGGTTTTTCCAATATATCCTCTGCTTTTAAAAAATCTTCTGCTTCCTCTCTGGTAAAAAATTTTTTATAAACTGCCCCGGAAAAACCGGTCACCTGTGCGCTGCACTCTTTCCAAGTTAAATATACTCCCGGTACTTTTCCCTTTTTTACAGCATAAAACTTCTCAGGCATATTTTCCACCCTTTCCTGCTGTTTGCTGATTCTATCCTAAAACCTTTTTGCCTTCCGAATAGACAGCTACAATATTTTCTTTTTTCATTCGATAGATCATTCGTTCAAACCGTTCCTGTACCGTCATCTTTCGCCCAAGAGAAATTCGGTCACTGTCATCTACTACAATCGCATGAAACATATCTCCCACGCAAAATCCTTCCCCTGAACCAAAATATTTATGTCCTGAAACTGTCCCTAAATAGTATCCTTCCGCCACCGAAAGAAAGTTTCCGTCTTCCTGTTTCTGCATAGCCAAAATCTTAGAAGATCGAATGGTCATAGTAATTACTTCTGCCATAGAAAGCTGCGCTCCTCCGGCAATATCAGAACCCAATGTCACCCAAACCCCCTCTTTTACTAACTGCCGTACTGGTGCAATTCCGCTGCAGATATTAATATTGGAATCAGCACAATGTGCCACTACTACGTTTGCCTCTTTCAATGCAGCAATCTCATCCTTATCAATATGAACACAGTGCGCCATCACAGTATGATCTTTCCACATCCGATGTTTTGCATAGGTCTGCCAATAGCGGTCACAATCAGGAACTAATTCTTTTACAAGCCGAATCTCCTCTAAATTTTCATTCATATGGGACTGTACAAAAAGGTTTCTTTCCTCTGCAAGTCTTCCAAGCCAGTCCATCAATCCATCTGTGCAAGACGGTGTGAATCGAGGAGTGATAATCGGCTTTATCCTCTGAAAACGTTCACAGCCATCTAACCAGCGAAGTGTTTCTCTTTTCGATTCTTTTGTTGTTTCCTGCAGATTGACTCCTCCGTTTCGATCCATATTGACCTTTCCAACATATCCGGTTAATCCGGCTTTTTCTAATTCCTCCATTAAAACCCAAGTTGCTTGTGTATGAAGAGAAGAAAACATAACCACACGAGTTGTTCCCCAGTGAATTAAATCTGCTGCTAATCTTTGATATACTTCTCTTGCATATTCAACGTCAGAAAATCTTGCTTCCATTTGAAATGTATACGTATTGAGCCAGTCCAGAAGTGATAAATCCATTCCCATTCCTAACATCGGATATTGAGGTGCATGAAGATGCATATCCACAAAAGAATGTAAAATCAAACGTTCTCCATAATCCATAAGAGGCAGCCGTTTTTGTTCCTCTGTCAAATGCTCTGTTACAGCAGCAATTTTTCCTGCCTTATCCAAAACAATAAACCCATTCTCAAGGATTGTCAATTCTCCAAATCCAGTTGCACTTACAATATTTCCTTTTATTACTTTCATCTTATCCCTTTCCTTTTCTAGCTTATCAAATATATAATTATAATCCATTTTTTGCTGTATGAACAGTATCTTTCTGCAATTTTCCAGATCTTATCCATTTTTTATAAAAGAAATTAAAATTTTATCCAATTTTTCGCCAGACTATCTCTAGAAAAATCTAGCTTAATCGAATTTCCAATGCTATACTAATACTATATCCATAAATCATCATTGTATTTTATATCCTATGATATTTTTTATTATTTTGCTGATTTATGATTTTACAAAACAGGAGGGGTTATATGTATGACTATTGGTGTTATTTTAGTTGCTACAGTTATTTTTCTATGTATTTTGGCAGATAAATTTTCCAACCGCTTTGGTATGCCTACTTTAATTCTTTTTATGTTTATTGGTATGCTCTTTGGCAGTGATGGTATTGTAAAAATTCCGTTTGACGATTACCATATGACGGAATATGTCTGTTCGTCTGCCTTAATCTTTATTATGTTCTACGGCGGTTTTAATACAAAATGGAGTCTTGCAAAGCCAGTTGCTGTAAAGGCTGTCTGTCTGTCCACTTTAGGAGTTGTGATTACAGCAGGTGTAACGGCTCTTTTATGTTATCTGTTTCTCCATTTTTCATTAGAGGAAAGCTTTTTAATTGGTGCTGTTTTATCTTCTACCGATGCTGCCAGTGTCTTTTCTATTTTAAGACAGAAAAAACTAAATCTAAAATATGGTACTGCCTCTCTATTAGAAGTAGAAAGCGGCAGTAACGATCCGATGTCCTATATGCTGACGGTAATAGGAATCGGACTAATTGGCGCAGGAAATAGCGGAAATATCCTTTACCATATTTTTTCTCAAATGGTATTTGGCAGTGCAGTTGGTATTATTCTTGCTCTTACTGCTATCTTTTTATTAACAAAAACAAAATTAGTTTCCAACGGTCTAGATACCATTTTTATGATTGCAATGGTACTATTATGTTATGGTATTTCAGATGTAATCGGTGGAAACCAATATCTTAGTGTATATTTTATGGGTATTTTGATTGGAAATAGCCGTATTCAAAATAAAAATGTCTTGATTCCGTTTTTTGACGGAATTACCAGTTTGGCGCAAATTTTAATTTTCTTTTTATTAGGTCTGCTCTCACAGCCTCACCGGATGCCTAGTATTCTTCTTCCGGCTATTGCTATTGTTATCTTTTTAACACTTGCTGCAAGACCTATTGCCGTCTTTTTACTGCTCCGTCCGTTTCACTGTACAACCAAACAGTGTATTCTGATTTCTTGGGCAGGACTTCGTGGCGCAGCTTCTTCTGTATTTGCAATTATGGTGATTGCAAGTGAAGCCAGTATTTCCTATGATTTATTTCATATCGTTTTTACGGTTTCTCTCTTCTCCGTTGCAATACAGGGAACTCTGCTCCCATGGGCAGCAGCAAAATTGGATATGGTAGATGAAAAAGCAGATGTCAGAAAGACATTCAACGACTATCAGGAAGAATCTGCTATTACACTTATGCGGATGTATATCCCACCGGGACATAACTGGCAGAATAAAGCAATTAAAGATGTCTGTATGCCAACCGGATCTTTAGCACTTATGATAAAACGAAACAAAGGAACGATTATTCCAAAAGGAGATACCATTATCCTTCCCGACGATAATGTCATTTTAAGCGTCCCAAGTTATGAACCGTCTGATCGGGAAAAATTAGAAGAAATTCATATTGATAAAACACATAGCTGGTGCAACAAAACTATTGCAGAATTAAATCTTCCTGCAAATGAATTGATTGCTTTGATTATTCGAGGAGAAGAACATCTGATCCCAGACGGAAAAACAGTAATCTATGAAAATGATGTAGTTGTTACTTATCAGTAATTATCTATAGAGAACGCCAGATTCGAAAACGGTGGGCAGCCTGCTGTTCCGGTTTCCAAAAAGCAAGAAGTTCTAACTTTTTTCCAAAGTCACTGCAGTCTGCCCACCGTTTTCGAATCTGGCTGTTTCTTGACCCCGGAACAGAAAAAG
>CAJUGZ010000080.1 GCA_910585855.1 uncultured Lachnospiraceae bacterium
ATGCAGGGTATGCAAAAAAAGGGGCGTGTTTAGCCCGGATGATAGGGAAGAGGATACTTTATGGCTGGTAAAATCCTTCCTTACATCTGTTTCGTTTTGGTTGTGGTGAGGGCGAATTGCGCCCCGGTTCGTCCGGTTGGATGAACCGAAATCAGAAGCCGTAGACTTTCTTACCGTTTGGAGCGGAGCAGGCAAAGGACAGGAGCAAATCGCCTCTTGCGTCCGGTGAAAGGAAAAATTTTTGCGGCAGTAACATCCTATTTTTAAAAGTCGAATGAAAAGGAAAGGAAAATTTTTCTTGACAAGTATTGTATTATTGTATACAATGATTCCAATATACAAAAGTCAGACCTATTTTTGAGAATGAATTGTTTCAGTCGGGTCTGTTTGGAGGAGGAATGAAAATGGAAAAAACATCTGTTGTATTGGATAAGCATACGAATTTATTAACTTTAGAAGAACATATTTATCATTTGAATGATGTAGCAGAACCGAATGTATTCCGCAGTTTATTTCCGTATGATGAAGTTCCAAAGATTGCATTTAATAATCGGGTTGTACCGCATAATACGCCGGAGGAATTGTATATTACCGATACTACTTTTCGGGATGGGCAGCAGTCTAGAGCGCCTTATTCGACGGAGCAGATTGTAACGATTTATGATTATCTGCATCGATTGGGAGGACCAAAGGGGAAGATTAGACAGAGTGAGTTTTTTTTATATAGTAAAAAGGATCGGGATGCGGTATATAAGTGTTTGGAGAGAGGATATGCATTTCCAGAGGTAACAAGCTGGATTCGTGCCAATAAAAAGGATTTTGAGCTGGTAAAAGAGATTGGGTTAAAAGAAACCGGGATTTTGGTAAGCTGTTCGGATTTTCATATTTTTTATAAAATGCATATGACAAGAAGAGAGGCGTTAAATCATTATCTTAGTGTGGTGCGGGAGTGCTTGGAAACCGGAATTAGTCCAAGATGTCATTTTGAAGATATCACAAGATCGGATATCTATGGATTTGTGATTCCTTTTGTGTTAGAATTGATGAAGTTAATGCAGGAGTATCAGATTCCCGTGCGGATTCGTGCCTGTGATACAATGGGATATGGAGTAAATTATTCTGGTGCAGTAATTCCTAGAAGTGTACAGGGGATTATCTATGGTTTGACGGCACATGCAGGCGTACCTTCGGAACTGCTAGAGTGGCATGGACATAATGATTTTTATAAGGCAGTGGTCAATTCGACTACGGCATGGCTGTATGGTGCAGGCGGGGTCAACTGTTCTTTGTTTGGGATTGGAGAGAGAACCGGAAATACGCCCCTAGAGGCAATGGTATTTGAATATGCACAGATTAAAGGGACATTGGATGGAATGGATACTACGGTTATTACAGAATTGGCAGAGTATTTTGAGAAAGAAATCGGGTATTCGATTCCTAGCCGTACACCGTTTGTCGGACGGAATTTTAATGTAACCCGAGCTGGGATTCATGCAGACGGGCTGCTGAAAAATGAGGAAATTTATAATATTTTTGATACGGAAAAGTTTTTAAACCGTCCGGCTTTGGTGGCTGTTTCAAATACTTCTGGGCTTGCCGGAATTGCACATTGGATGAATTCTTATTTTAAATGGAAAGGAGAGAAACAGATTGAAAAAACGCATCCTTTGGTAGCGATGGTAAAGACGTGGATTGATGAGGAATATGAGAATGGACGTGTAACGGTATTGACGGATGAAGAACTTTTAAAGGTAATAGATGAAAGCAGTGCAAAACTTGGCATTAATTTGTTTGAGTAGGCTGGAGGCGGATGATGGGCGATTGTGAGATACATAGAGATGCTGCGGACAGATATTCGCTTCGGGGAAGAGTATTTCATAGTATTCGTGAAAATATCCTGTCCGGTCGATATGGACAACATGAGGAATTAAGAGAGAATACCATTGCACAGGAACTTGGGGTTAGTCGGACTCCTGTGCGGGAGGCACTTCGGCAGTTGGAGTTGGAGGGGCTGGTCAGTATTGTTCCAAATAAGGGGGCTTATGTAACTGGGATTACAGAGAAGGATATGCGGGATATCTATACGGCACGCTCTCTTTTGGAAGGACGTTGTACCCGCTGGGCAGCAGAACATATGACGGCAGAACAGATTGAAAAATTGGAAGAGAATTTGGAGTTGTCGGAGTTTTATGTACAGCGGGAGAATTACCGTCAGGTCTGTGAATTGGATACGCAGTTTCATGAGATTTTGTATGCGGCTTCAGAGAGTAGGATTTTTTATCAGATGCTTTCGGATTTTCATCATTATGTGGAGCGGGTTCGAAGGATTTCTTTGGCTACGAAGGGGCGGGCGGAGGAATCGAATCGGGAGCATTGGAGGATTTTGGAGGCAATTAAGGCAAAGGAGGAGAGATTGGCGGAGGAGCTTGCCACAGAGCATGTGTTAAATACATTGAGAAATATGGATTCTTATGGAATTGAAAATTTGTTGAAGGCATCTGCTCCGTAGTGGGAGGGGGACGCCGGAGTCCGAAAGGAGGTCTGCTCCGAGCCCGCTTGCGCTTAGCATTTCCTCGTAGCGGGCACATAAGACGCTAAACTACAGCGTCTAAGTGCCGATGGGAAATGATGACCCTGTGCAGACCTCCTTTCGAACTCCGGCTGTGTATCCCGGATGGAAAGATGTGTTAATAGGAGCAGGATGGTTTTAGAAAAAATATTAGGAAGAGAGGAATGGTGCGTTTTATAAGGGGACGTGCCGGTGAGTGAGATGGAAAAAATTAAGATGACTACTCCGTTAGTGGAGATGGATGGAGATGAAATGACACGGGTGCTTTGGAAGATGATCAAGGAGGAGCTGATTTTACCTTTTGTTGATTTGAAAACGGAGTATTATGATCTGGGGTTGGAATATCGGAATGAAACGGATGATCAGGTTACGATTGATTCAGCAAATGCAACGAAAAAATATGGGGTAGCGGTAAAGTGTGCTACGATTACACCAAATGCGGCACGGGTGGAAGAGTATCATTTAAAGGAGATGTGGAAAAGTCCGAATGGGACGATACGGGCTATTTTGGATGGAACGGTTTTTCGGGCACCGATTATCGTAAAGGGGATTGAGCCTTATGTTCGGAATTGGAAAAAGCCGATTACGATTGCACGTCATGCGTATGGGGATGTGTATAAGGCTTCTGAGATGAAAATTTCTGGTGCAGGAAAGTGTGAATTGGTTTATACAAAGGAGAACGGAGAGGAAATTCGGGAATTGGTTCATACGTTTGATGGGGCAGGGATTGTGCAGGGGATGCATAATACGGAGAAGTCGATTCGAAGTTTTGCACGGAGCTGTTTTGCTTTTGCTTTAGATCAGAAGCAGGATTTATGGTTTGGGGCAAAGGATACGATTTCGAAAAAATATGATCATACATTTAAGGATATTTTTCAGGAAGTGTTTGAAGAAGAATATCAGGAGAAGTTTAAAGATGCCGGAATTTCTTATATGTATACTTTGATTGATGATATTGTTGCCCGGGTGGTGCGTTCGGAGGGCGGATATATTTGGGCATGTAAGAATTATGATGGAGATGTAATGAGTGATATGCTTGCTACTGCTTTTGGGTCGCTTTCTATGATGACTTCGGTATTGGTTTCGCCGGATGGGGTTTATGAGTATGAAGCTGCACATGGGACGGTACAGCGGCATTATTATAATTATTTAAAGGGAATGGATACTTCTACGAATCCGATTGCGACGATTTTTGCATGGACAGGGGCACTTCGGAAACGTGGGGAGTTAGATGGGATTGCGGCACTTGGTGAGTTTGCTGATAAATTGGAAGAGGCTTGCCTTGCTGTGATTGAAAGCGGGAAAATGACAAAGGATCTGGCAATTATTAGTACGTTGGAGAATGTAACGTCTTTGAATAGTGCAGAGTTTATTGCGGAGATCCGTAGAAATTTGGAACATAGGATAGGGGCGTAAGAGAAACTGCTTATAGAAGAAACTGTCAGATTTCGGTGTCTGACAGTTTTTTCTAATCAAAAACACTTTACGGATATGATAGGAAAAGTTATAATGGGATTGTGTTTTGTTACATAGAGGGTATCTATTTGGAAAGAGAGGTTTAAAATGAAGAGAAGTATAAAGAAGGCAGCGGCTGCTTTGATGATAACAGGAATATTTGCGTTGACAGGTTCGGTTTCTTCTTATGCAGATGAGCAAATGATGGCTGCTGGATTTGATTTTTGCTTGAGTTTACATGATGGCAGGGTTTTAACAGAAGCGGGAGAGGGACAGGCAGCATGGGTTTTGCAGCAAGATATCTGGTATTATCGAAATGCAGACGGAACAGCACAGACGGGTTGGCTGAATGAGAATGGAAATTGGTATTATCTGAATACAGATGGGGCAATGCAGACAAGCTGGCTGAATGAAAACGGAAGTTGGTATTATCTGAATTCGGACGGAAAGATGGTAAATGGCTGGCTGAATCTGGGGAAGGATTGGTATTATCTGAATCCAGATGGGAAGATGGCAAATGGCTGGCTGAATGAAAACGGAAACTGGTATTATCTGAATCCAGATGGGAAGATGGCAAATGGCTGGCTGAATCAAGGGAAAGATTGGTATTATCTGAATCCAGACGGGAAGATGGCAAATGGCTGGTTAAATCTGAACGGAAGCTGGTATTATCTGTATGAAGACGGAAGGATGGCAGCAGATGCATGGATTGCATCAAATTATGTGGATGCAAATGGAGTTTGGTTAGAAAATCCGGCGCAGAATCAGTTATCTGTTTCGGATAATCCGGCAAACAGTACTTTAGAAAAAAACGAAAACGTTCCAGAAAATTCGGAATCGGCAGAGTCTTTGGAAACAGTTGATAAAACAGAAACAGAAAAACCGGCAGAAACAGTAGATATAATAGAACCGGCAGAGGTAGAATCCGAGCATTTAGGAACAGAGATTACACCGGAATATTTAATTGAAAAATTGGAGCATTTAAGAGTGAAGTATCCTGATGGTATGTATTGGAATCATATGGGATATACGGCGAAACAAAGAGATACGAATTATTACAGTGAAACGGTGACTTCTATTCCGTGCAATCATGGGATGTATGGAACAGATTATTGTAATGCTTACATAAATTATTCTCTTGCTTATGTAATTGGTATGCAGTGTGACGGGTTTGCAAGAAAATTAAGCGATGAAATTTTTGGTACAGATGCGAAAAAGACAGATTATGTTTATAGTTTTGATGCGGTAAAAGTGGGAGATTATATTCGGTATAATAATGCACATACGGTATTGGTAGTAGCAAAAGACGAAAAGGGAATTCAGGTGGCAGAGTGTAATATCGGAGGAACTTGTGTGATTCGCTGGGGCAGACGTATTACAAGAGAAGAACTGGATCGCAATCGGAGTATGACCTGTTTTACCAGATACTAGATTTTAAAATTTTTTCTTGACAATAGGTTTGTTTCTGTCTATAATGAATCTAATTTAGCAAAGAGAAAAGCGATGACAGGGAGGAGTACAGGTTAAACCGGAAATGCAGAGAAAAGATGGTTGGTGGAAATCTTTATGACGGGAACTCTGGAAGGTAGCCTTCGAGCTGTGAATTGAACGAGTTTTTTAAACTTTAGTAGACTTCAACGGATTCCACCGTTACAAGGACGCAATATCGGAACAATTCCCGTATTGGCAGAGTGCAGTTTTTTCTGAATTTAGGTGGTACCACGGATCGTTGATTCGCCCTAAGCTGTTAGATAGGCAGCTTGGGGTTTTTTTGTGTACACTTGACGGGCACTTTGCACATGAATAGGGAAAATTATTTTATTGTGTGATTTTGCTAAATTTTGGTTTTTTATTATAGTAAAATTATGATAAAAGTACAGCAGTAACAACAGCAGCAGTGATAGGCGGATAAGTGAAATAAAAAGGAGGAAATCAAATGAACTGTAAAATTGCTTTAATTTCCGGTGATGGAATTGGACCGGAAATTGTAAGGGAAGCAAAAAAAGTACTGGATGCAGCAGCAAAAAAATATGGACATACTATAACTTATACAGATGTATTGATGGGAGGGGCTTCGATTGATGTACATGGAATCCCTTTAACGGATTCGGCAATTTCAGACTGTCAGGCAGCAGATGCAGTTTTAATGGGTTCAATAGGAGGAAATACATCCACTTCTCCGTGGTATCAGCTTCCCGCTGACAGACGCCCGGAAGCAGGACTGTTAAAACTGAGAAAGTCGCTTCGTTTATTTGCAAACTTAAGACCGGCTTCCCTCTATCAGGAATTAAAAGCTGCCTGCCCTCTTCGAAATGAGATAATTGGTGACGGTTTTGACCTGATGATTATGAGAGAGCTGACAGGCGGGCTGTATTTTGGAGAACGGAAAACTGTAGAAGAAAATGGTATTTTAAAAGCCTATGATACATTGACCTATGATGAAAATGAAATTCGCCGGATTGCAAAAAAAGGTTTTGAAATTGCTCAAAAGCGAAGAAAAAAAGTAACCAGTGTAGATAAAGCAAATGTATCAGATTCCTCCAGATTATGGAGAAAAGTAGTAGAGGAAGTAGCAAAGGATTATCCTGATGTTTTATTAGAGCATATGTTGGTGGATAATTGTGCTATGCAGCTTGTAAAAGATCCCGGACAGTTCGATGTAATTTTAACAGAAAATATGTTTGGAGATATTTTATCGGATGAGGCAAGTATGATTACCGGTTCTATCGGAATGTTGCCTTCTGCCAGCTTAAATGATACAAAATTCGGACTGTATGAGCCTAGCGGCGGATCGGCACCAGATATTGCCGGGCAAAATATTGCCAATCCGATTGCAACGATTCTTTCGGCAGCTATGATGCTTCGCTTTAGCTTTGATTTAGATCAGGAAGCAGATGCTGTTGAGCAGGCTGTGCAGAAAGTATTGACAGAAGGGTATCGAACCGGAGATATCATGTCGGAAGGATGTACAAAAGTGAGTACTTCTGAAATGGGAGATCTCATTGCAGAGAGAATATAGGGAGAGGACGCCGAAAGCGAAAGGGAGTGCTATTCCGAGTCCGCTTGCGCTTAGCATTTCCTCGTAGCGGACACTAGGGTGCTAAAACACAGCACCCAAGTGCCGACGGGAAATGATGACCCTGCATAGCACTCCCTTTCGCTTTCGGCTGTGTACTCCAGACGGAAAAAAGTAAAATGTTTGCTGTAGAATTGGTTATAGTTAGAGGGATTTTTTCTAAAATTTAGTGTCCTTTATACCGCCATCTACAGATGCAATAGTATTTTAAGAAAGGATGAATAAAAAATGAGAAGTGATTCAGTTACAAAAGGGATGCAGCAAGCACCGCATCGTTCATTATTTCATGCATTAGGAATGACAGAGGAAGAGTTAGACAGACCATTAGTCGGAATTGTCAGTTCTTATAATGAGATTGTTCCGGGACATATGAATTTGGATAAGATTGTAGAGGCAGTAAAAACCGGAGTTGCCATGGCTGGCGGGACACCGATTGTATTTCCGGCGATTGCAGTTTGTGATGGGATTGCCATGGGGCATATTGGGATGAAATACTCTTTGGTAACTCGGGATTTGATTGCAGATTCTACAGAATGTATGGCGATGGCACATGCTTTTGATGCGTTGGTTATGGTGCCAAACTGTGATAAAAATGTGCCGGGGCTTTTGATGGCAGCGGCTCGATTGAATATACCGACTGTTTTTGTAAGCGGAGGACCTATGTTAGCCGGACATGTGCATGGACAGAAGCGCAGTCTTTCTTCTATGTTTGAGGCAGTTGGTGCACATGCAGCAGGAAAGATGACAGAGGAAGAAGTAAAAGAATTTGAAAATAAGACTTGTCCGACCTGTGGTTCTTGTTCGGGGATGTATACGGCAAATAGTATGAATTGCTTGACAGAAGTACTTGGTATGGGGCTTCGGGGAAATGGAACAATTCCTGCGGTGTATTCGGATCGGATTAAGTTGGCAAAACATGCTGGTATGCAGGTTATGGAAATGGTCAAGAGAGATATTCGCCCTAGGGATATTATGACAAAAGAGGCATTTCTTAATGCATTGACAATGGATATGGCGTTGGGATGCTCGACCAATAGTATGCTGCATCTTCCGGCGATTGCTCATGAGGCAGGAGTAGAAATTGATATGGAGATTGCAAATCAAATCAGTGCAAAGACACCGAATCTCTGTCATCTAGCACCGGCAGGACCGACTTATATGGAAGACTTAAATGAGGCAGGCGGAATTTATGCGGTAATGAATGAAATCAGCAAAAAGGGGTTGCTGCATTTAGATTGTATGACTGTAACCGGAAAGACGGTAGGAGAGAACATCAAAGGATGTGTCAATAAAAATCCAGAAGTAATTCGTCCGATTGAAAATCCTTATAGCCAGACCGGTGGAATCGCTATTTTAAAGGGGAATTTAGCTCCTGATACCGGTGTAGTGAAACAGTCGGCTGTGGTAGAAGAAATGATGGTTCATGAAGGTCCGGCACGGGTATTTGACTGTGAAGAAGATGCGATTGCAGCAATTAAAGGCGGAAAGATTGTAGCAGGGGATGTGGTAGTGATTCGCTATGAAGGACCAAAGGGAGGTCCGGGAATGAGAGAGATGTTAAATCCGACTTCTGCGATTGCCGGAATGGGATTAGGATCTTCTGTAGCTTTGATTACTGACGGACGTTTTTCGGGGGCTTCTAGAGGGGCTTCGATTGGGCATGTTTCACCGGAAGCGGCAGTGGGCGGTCCGATTGCATTGGTAGAAGAGGGAGATTTGATACAGATTGATATTCCAAATAATCGTTTGAATGTCAAGGTGTCCGATGAAGAATTGGAAAAACGCCGTGCTGCATGGAAGCCAAGAGAGCCAAAGGTTACAACTGGATATCTGGCACGCTATGCTTCTATGGTAACCAGCGGAAATCGTGGAGCAGTTTTGGAAATTAAATAGAACCGATAAGAGAAAGGAATGGAAAACATGAATCTGACAGGCTCAGAGATTATAATAGAGTGTTTAAAAGAACAGGGGGTGGATACGGTATTTGGCTATCCGGGCGGTGCGATTTTAAATGTTTATGATGCTTTGTATCAACATGCGGATGAAATTCAGCATATTTTGACTTCTCATGAGCAGGGGGCTTCTCATGCGGCAGACGGATATGCCAGAGCAACGGGAAAGGTGGGCGTTTGTTTTGCCACCTCCGGTCCCGGAGCAACCAATCTTGTTACCGGAATTGCAACGGCATATATGGATTCGATTCCGGTTGTGGCGATTACGGCAAATGTCGGTGTATCTTTGCTTGGAAAGGACAGCTTTCAGGAGGTGGATATTGCTGGAATTACTATGCCGATTACCAAACACAATTTTATTGTAAAGAAAGTGGAGGAATTGGCAGATACGATTCGCAGAGCATTTTATATTGCCAAAAGCGGAAGACCCGGACCTGTATTAGTGGATGTTACAAAAGATGTTACGGCAAATGTGACAGAGTATCAGAAAAAAGAAGTCAGACCAGTTGTATGTGATACTGCAACAATAACGGAACAGACATTGAATACGGCAATTCAAATGATTGAAGAATCGAAAAAGCCATTTATCATGGTAGGAGGCGGTGCGATTGCTTCTGGGGCATCGGATGAGTTAAAACGGTTTGTAGAAATAGTAGACGCCCCCGTTACAGATACCTTGATGGGAAAAGGAGCATTTGACGGAACAAATCCGTATTATACCGGAATGATTGGGATGCATGGGACAAAGGCTTCCAATTTTGGTGTAACAGAATGTGATCTGCTGATTGTAGTGGGCGCACGGTTTAGTGATCGAGTAACCGGAAATGCCAAGAAATTTGCAGCAAATGCCAAAATTTTGCAGATTGATGTCGATCCGGCAGAAATTAATAAAAATATCCATACACATGCAAGCATTGTAGGAGACTGCCGAATAGTTTTAGAGCGGCTGAATCAGCGGTTGGAAAAGCAAAATCATACGGAATGGGTGGAGTATGTAAAGGAATTGAAAGAAAAATATCCTATGACCTATCATACAGAAACACTGACCGGACCATTTTTGATGGAAACGATTTATAAAGTGACCAAAGGAGAGGCTTTGATTGTTACAGAAGTAGGACAGCATCAGATGTGGGCAGCCCAGTTTTATCACTATAAACATCCAAGACAGCTTTTGACTTCCGGCGGGCTTGGAACGATGGGGTATGGATTAGGAGCCAGTCTTGGAGCAAAGATGGGACGAAAAGAAGCTGTTGTGATTAATATTGCCGGAGATGGATGTTTTCGAATGAATATGAATGAAATCGCTACAGCTACCCGGTATAATATTCCGATTATTCAGATTGTATTTAATAATCATGTGCTGGGAATGGTTCGGCAGTGGCAGACTCTTTTTTATGGAAAGCGGTATTCGAACACTGTTTTGGAGGATGCAGTAGATTTTGTAAAACTGGCAGAGGCTATGGGTGCAAAAGGGTATCGAATTACAAAGAAAGAGGAATTTGAGCCTGCTTTGCGGGAGGCGATTGAATTGGATATACCAGTTTTGATGGATTGTTACATTGATGCAGATGATAAAGTTTGGCCTATGGTAGCTCCGGGAGCGGCTATTTCAGAGGCATTTAATGAAGAGGATTTGAAATAATATTGTATTGGGCGGGGGACGCCAGATGCGAACTTTCTAGGCATCCTGCTGTTCCGGTTTTCAAAAAGTCACTGCAGTCTGTCTTTCGTTCCTACATTTGGCGTCCCCGTCCCCCAATCATATAGATTTGTTATAAAGTTTTAAAAGACGTATGAAAGAATTGATGAATTTTACTTGACTATAGAATGATAAAGCGTTAAAATGTGTCATATCACTTGTAAAAGATTCATAGGCTTTTATAGCGTAGAAGTAAGAAGCATAAAAGGGCTTCTTATTTCTGTGTGTATAGAAAAAGGGCATAGAAGATTTTAATGGATTTTGATTATTCAGGAGGATAAAAATGGGAAGAGTGTATAATTTTTCAGCAGGACCGGCGGTGTTGCCGGAGGAGGTATTAAAGGAAGCGGCTGCAGAGATGCTAGACTATAAGGGGACTGGTATGTCTGTTATGGAAATGAGTCATCGTTCCAAAGCATTTCAGGAGATTATTGACGAGGCAGAGAAGGATTTACGGGATTTAATGAATATTCCAGATAACTATAAGGTGCTGTTTTTACAGGGTGGTGCTTCTTTGCAGTTTGCAATGATTCCTATGAACTTGATGAAGAATAAAAAGGCGGCTTATATTATTACTGGGCAGTGGGCAAAGAAGGCTTATCAGGAAGCGAAGAATTATGGGGAAGCTGTGGCGGTAGCGTCTTCGGCTGATCAGACATTTTCTTATATACCGGATTGTTCGGATTTGGATATACCAGAAGATGCGGATTATGTCTATATTTGTGAAAATAATACGATTTATGGAACAAAATATAAAGAACTGCCGAATACAAAGGGGCATACTTTGGTAGCAGATGTTTCATCCTGCTTTTTGTCAGAGCCAGTTGATGTGACAAAGTATGGGGTTATTTATGGCGGTGTACAGAAAAATATCGGGCCTGCCGGAGTGGTAATTGCGATTATTCGGGAAGATCTGATTACAGAGGATGTGCTGGAAGGAACTCCTACCATGATGCGCTATAAGACACATGCAGACAATGGGTCGATGTATAATACTCCTCCTTGTTATGGAATTTATATTTGCGGAAAGGTATTTCAGTGGTTAAAGAAAAAAGGCGGGCTTTCGGCTATGAAAGAATTAAATGAAAAGAAAGCAAAGCTGCTTTATGATTTCTTAGATCAGAGTGAACTGTTTAAGGGGACAGTAGTAAAGAAAGATCGTTCTTTGATGAATGTGCCTTTTGTTACTGGTAATGAAGAATTGGATGCAAAGTTTGTAAAGGAAGCAAAAGCAGCAGGTTTTGAAAATCTGAAGGGACATAGAACGGTGGGCGGTATGAGAGCCAGCATTTACAATGCAATGCCAATTGAGGGCGTGGAGGCATTGGTTGCATTTATGAAAAAATTTGAAGCAGAAAATAAATAGGGAAAAGGACGAAATAAGATGTATAAGATTCATTGTTTAAATAAGATTTCTAAGGTTGGAACAAATTTATTTACGGATGCTTATCAGCTTACAGAAAAGCTAGAGGAAGCAGACGGCGTGCTGGTAAGAAGTACTGCAATGCATGAGATGGAATTTCCAGAGAGTTTGCTTGCTGTAGCAAGAGCAGGAGCAGGAGTCAATAATATTCCTTTGGAAAAATGTGCAGAGAAGGGAATTGTAGTATTTAATACACCGGGAGCAAATGCCAATGCGGTAAAGGAATTGGTAATCTGCGGTATGTTGTTGGCTTCTAGAGATATTATCGGTGGAAATCATTGGGTAGATGAAGTAAAAGGTGAAGCAACGATTGCCAAGATGGTAGAAAAGGAAAAGTCAAAGTTTGCAGGAACAGAATTGCTTGGAAAGAAATTGGGTGTAATTGGACTGGGTGCAATTGGAGCAAAAATTGCCAATGCAGCAGTGGCTCTTGGAATGGATGTCTATGGATATGATCCTTATATTTCGGTAGAAGCGGCATGGAGTCTTTCCCGTGAAGTAAAGCCGATTCGAAATGTAGAAGAGATTTATCGGGAGTGCGACTATATTACTATTCATGTTCCGGCTATGGATTCTACAAAGGGAATGATTGCAAAAGATACGATTGATTTGATGAAAGACGGTGTAATTGTACTGAATTTCTCAAGAGATGCTTTGGTAAAAGAAGTCGATATGATAGAGGCTTTAAAGGCAGGAAAGGTTAGAAAATATGTCTGTGACTTCCCAACACCTGTTACAGCAGGGCAGGACGGTGTGATTTTATTGCCGCATTTAGGAGCTTCTACGGAGGAAGCAGAGGATAATTGCGCTGTTATGGCAGTCAATCAGATGATGGATTTTATTGAAAACGGGAATATTAAAAATTCAGTGAATTTCCCTTCTTGTAGTTTAGGAAATTGCAGTAAGGCAGGACGTCTGGCTGTGCATCATAGAAATGTGCCGAATATGATTAGTTTGTTTGCTGGGGCTTGTGCAGCGGAAAATATTAATATTTCGGATATGATTAATAAGAGTAAGGGAGATTATTCCTATACATTGATGGATTTGGATACTCCGGCTACAGAGCAGGTTGTGGCAGCGATTGGGAAGATTCCAGAAGTATTGAAAGTGCGAATTGTGAAATAAGGACGCAAGGACGCAGAAATCCGAAGATTGGAGGAAGCATTTGAAATTGCGGCGACTTTGGAAAGAGGAGCGGGAATTTTGGATGTTTCCTCCAATTTTGATAGGATAATTTATGATAGAATTTGGGACAAATTGGTGCAAGCAGGGACAGGACTTTTAAGGTATAATCCATTATAATCGGTCATACAAGGAGGATGAAATAAAGTGTCGATACAGCTTATACAGCAGGCAATATGTTATATAGAGGAACATATTTGTGAAGATATAAATTATACTGAGGTTGCAAAAAGTGTGCATATGTCAAGTTATAATTTTCATCGAACGTTTAGTTTTATTGTAGGAATGACGGCGAATGAATATATTCGAAAACGGCGTCTTACATTAGCAGCTAAGGAGCTGCAGACAACGAATATATCGGTGGTGGATGCTGCTTATAAGTATGGTTATGAATCACCGGAGAGTTTTTCGAAAGCGTTTTCACGGTTTCATGGATCGACTCCAAAACAAGCAAAGCGAAAAGGTGCAAAACTTCGTTTATTTAATCCACTTGTGATAAAAATTATATTGGAAGGTGGTAGTGTTATGGATTACAGAATTGAGCACAGAGAGGGTAAGCGTTTTATTGCATTGGTCAAATCTTTTCCAAATGAAATCATTAATGATAATGAGGAACATAGTATTCCTGATTTCTGGGCGGAATGTTTTGAGAAAAACCTGATTGAACCTATGAAACGACTTCGTATGGAAGGGAAAAGAGATTTGTATGGTTTGTGCAGTCCTGTTAAAGACGGCGAAACACATTTTAATTACGGAATCGGTATTATGGTTGATGAAAATACGGATATTACAAAGTTAGAGTATTTTATTCAAAACGGTTATTCTATTTGGGAAACAGATCCTGCTGATTATGCAGTGTTTCAATGTTTTGGTTCAGACAGCAGTTGTTTGGAGGAAACATGGAGCAAATTTTTTAAAGAATTTGTTGTGCAGACAGGTTATATACAGACGGATGATACCGATTATGAGATATATTTTGAAAACGGGAAACGTGGTCTGTTTTGTGAGTTATGGGTTCCTGTGAATTTAAGCAGTCAAGGGGTAGCAGTTTAGGAGTTGGCTTTCACCGGACGCCAGAGGCGGTTTGTTCCTGTCCTTTGCCTGCTCCGCTCCAAACGGTAAGAAAGTCTATGGCTTCTGTATTTAGGTTCATCCAACCGTCCGAACCGGGGCGCAATTCGCCCTCACCACCGGCGAAATGTGATTGGTGTAAGGAAGGATTTTACCATCCATAAAACATCCTCTTCCCTATCCTCCGGGCTAAGCACGCCCCTTTTTTTGCATACCCTGCATGGAAGCAGGA
>CAJUGZ010000081.1 GCA_910585855.1 uncultured Lachnospiraceae bacterium
GCTAAACACGCCCCTTTTTTTGCACACCCTGCATAGAAGCAGGATGTGCAAAAAATCTTAAGTTTTCTAAGCAGAAGTCTAAGAACTTCTAGCTTTTCTCCAAAGTCACGACAGGCTATCCACCATTCCAAAATCTGGCTGTTTCTTGACCCCGGAACAAATCGTATCCAGCATCCTACTCTTTTTTAAAGCGAAACTCCTCCCTATCTTCCGAATAATCATCCAAATAAAGCGTTCCAACAATTCCATCCAGACTAGGCAGCATATCTTTAAACTTCGCCATCTTCTCATCAAGAAAAGCATCTTTCCCCATCTGAACTACCACATTCCCCCGATAGATCCAAATATTCATCCCCTCATCAAAACTAATCTTATCTACATCAATCGAATACTTCGTAAGCATCTGTGTCAAAGAAAGAATCAGATTAAATATCTCCTCTTTCTCCACAGGCAGCACCTGATGAAGCACAATATGCTCAAAATTCAACCCCTCAATCTTTACTACTCCATCCAAAAGTTCCTGCGAACTTTCTACCACAATCCCGTCTTTATCAAAATACATATAATGTCCCTTATAATCGACATATCCGGCAATTCCCTTCTCATACACCGCAACCTCTATACGATTCCAAGAAACAAACTCAATATCATAAGTTTCAATAAAAGGAATCTGCTTTTTCTCCTGATATCGACTAGCAAAAAAACAATAAATCGGATTTAACTCATAACTCTCCTGAAACAGTAACTGACTCATTTCATCATCACTATATCTGGTATTCCCCGCATATTGTATCGAAGTAATCCGCAGTGAATAAAGCCCCGCTGCAAACAGAGCAAAAACCAAAAACAACACCGCTAAAATACCCCATCTATGCTTTTTCCTCATAATATTTATCCTCAACCCAAAAATATTTTAACTATTAAAATAACCCAATCAAAAAAACAATCCCCCCATCATCCACAAATCTCTAAACTTATACGCCACACACTACACTTCCACCACTACACAGCCGAAAGTGAAAAGCGTTCTATGCAAAGTCATCATTTTCCACCAACACTTAACACTACAGCAAACATTTTATTTCTCTTTCTATTTGGCTTTCGGCGTCCTCCCCTCTATATCTCATTTTTTACCTTCCGTGATACACCAAGAGCAATTCCCATCTCCGCCAAAAGCACCATAACCGAAGTCCCTCCATAACTAATAAAAGGAAGCGTAATTCCCGTATTTGGTATCGTATTTGTAACAACAGCAATATTTAAGATTACCTGAATCGCAATATGAGCCATAATCCCGACTGCCAGCATAGAACTAAATAAATCCGGTGCATAATTCGCAATAATAGCAAACCGCCAAAGCATAAATAAAAACATAATAATTACACAAACCGCCCCAAATAACCCCAATTCTTCACAAATAACAGCAAAAATCATATCATTTTGTGCCTCTGGAAGAAAACTAAGTTTTTGAATACTATTTCCTAACCCTTTTCCAAAAATCCCGCCTCTTCCAATCGCATAAAGACTTTGCAGCGTCTGAAATCCCTTTCCCTGAGCAAAGTCCTCTGGATGCAGCCAAGCCAAAACTCGCCCGAATCGAAAGCTATCGCTTGCTGCCACAATCGCATCAATATTTTTGATAATCAAAAAAACCAATGCACCTACCACTCCACCAAAAGCAATAAAAATATCATATCGTGGTGTTGCTACAAAAATCATCACAACAGCAATTCCAAATACAATAATCGCACTGCTTAAGTTTTTTGTCATAATATAAATCATCAATACCAATGGCAAAATCACACAGACCAGTTTTATCATAGTAAAAATTTTTCTCATAGAGCGTGGCACTTGTGAAATCAATTTTGCCATTACCAGTATCGTTGCTACTTTTGCAATCTCTGCAGGCTGAAAACTAAGAGAGCCAATATAAAGCCACCGTGTCGCACCATGAGAACTTCTCCCAAGAGGCGTCAGCAAAAGCAGCAGCAAAAGAATCGAAACCAGATAAGCATACCAAGCCAGCCCCTTCCACCACGCTATCGGTACAAAAGACACAAAATACATCAAAACAAACCCCAAAACAATTCCGATAATATGATTTTTCAAACTCTGTGTTGTTGAAATATGATTCATCTGTGCTTCATATGACATGGTACTATACAGCATAACCAATCCAAATGCAACTAAAAAAACGATAATAAACAATAAACTATAGTCATAATATCCTCTTTCTCTTCGCTGTTTCATACACCCTAGTACCGCCCTCCTTTCATTACCGGCAAACACCAAATCAGGCTTTTACATATTCCTTAAACAAGATACCTCTCTGTTCATAACTTTGAAACATATCCCAACTCGCACATGCCGGTGACAGCAGTACTGCATCCCCCTGTTTTGCCTCTCTTTTACACAATGAAACCGCCTCTTTTAAATCCTCTGCAAAAAGAATAGCATGAAATCCATATCGTCTTGCCGTTTCTGCAATTTTTTCTTTTGTCGCTCCGATTAAAACCAAAAGTTTTACCTTCTCTCCAAATTCCTTTACATAGTCATCAAATTCCGACTGTTTATCATAACCGCCCCCAATTAAAATTGTCGGTCGGCTCATCGCACGAATCGCCTGAATCGAAGCATCTGGATTTGTTCCCTTTGAATCATTATAATAGACTACACCGTCTTTTTCACAGACAAACTCCACTCGATGTTCTACACCGGGAAAACTTCGAATTGCCTCTCGAATCTTTTCCATCGGCACTCCCATTGCATAAGTAATCGCTGCAGCAGCCATTACATTTTCCACATTATGTATCCCAACTAGCTGCATTTCAGAAATCTTTACAACCGGAAGAAGTTCTGTTTCGGTCTGATAGACAATCTCCTCTCCTTCCAGATACAACCCCCTTTCTAATTTTCTTTTACTGCTGAAAAACACCGTTTTTGTATGTAACGAAGCACCAAATTCTTTTAATACCTCATCCTCATAGTTTAATACACAGGTATCTTGTTCTGTCTGATTTTTTGTAATGCTTTCTTTTACTGCAATATAATTTTCGATTGTTTTATGACGATTCAAATGATCCGGCGTAATATTTAATATAGCAGATACCTGCGGTGCAAATGTTTGAATGGTTTCCAACTGAAAACTGCTGATCTCCGCTACAGTTACAGTATCTTCCTTCGTTTCCAATGCAATGGATGTATATGGAATTCCAATATTTCCCACCACATAGACATCCTCTTTTGCCGCCTTTAAAATTGCACCTGTCAGTGCAGTCGTTGTAGTTTTTCCATTTGTTCCGGTAATTGCAGCCAGCTTTCCCTTTGCAAACCGGCTGGCAAGTTCAATCTCGCCCCAAACCGGTATACCTGCCTCTTTTGCTGCCGTTACACATGGAGCATCTATTGCAATTCCCGGACTGATTATCATTATGTCAACTTCTTTCAATATATCGGCGTTCCACTCTCCAATCTGAATAGTAACAAAGCAATCTTTTGGCAGCTTCGCTTTTATTTCTTCTTTTCTCAGATTTTTATTTCCATCATACAAAAGAATCTGTGCCCCCGTTTGACTTAACAGCAAAACCGCTCCGATTCCGCTGATCCCGCCTCCGATTACAATTACCTTTTTCTCTTTTAATTCCATACACTCCATTTCTTCTCCCTACGCCTTTCTATTTTATTATTATTGACCAGATTCTTCTGTTTTCTCTTTTCATCCTATCGCTTTTATAAAGCCAAATAAGCAATCATGCAAAAAATCGCTGTAACAATAGAAAATACAGCAACAACTCTTGTTTCCGACCAGCCACACAATTCAAAATGATGATGAATCGGTGTCATCTTAAAAATCCGTTTTCCTCCTGTCTTTTTAAAATAAGCTACCTGAATCATCACAGAAAGAATCTCTATCATATAAATAAACGCTACCAAAACCAAAAACAACGGCATATGCAGCATATACGCCATAGAAACCACAAATCCGCCCAACGCCAGCGAACCAGTATCTCCCATAAACACTCTTGCCGGATAAACATTAAACAATAAAAATCCCATTAAACTCCCAATAACAGCTCCGGCAATCGGCGTGAGTCCCGCCTGTGTTCCAATCGATACCATTAAAAAAAATACAGCAATCAACAGTGTTACGCTAGAACAAAGCCCATCTAATCCATCCGTAAAATTTGCTCCGTTTACCGTTCCAAGAACAATAAAGAAATAAGCCGGAAGCCAAAGTACTCCCATATCCCAATAGATTCCGTTTGTAAACGGCAAAACCACCTCTCTCCCTTCCTCTGAAAACTGAAACAAATAAACAGCAAATACTACTGATACCAAAATCTGTCCAAACATCTTTTGTTTTGGCAGCAGTCCTTTTTGATTTTTCAGCACAACCTTAATATAATCATCTAAAAAACCAATAAATCCAAAACCAAGCGTAACAAATAAAACTGGAATACTGTCTGGATACTCTGAAATCCAAAACAGACTAGTTACAACAATACTGATCAGAAATATAATTCCACCCATAGCAGGTGTTCCCGATTTTTTCAGATGTTCTCTTGGACCGTCTTCCCGAATCGGCTGTCCGAACTTTAACCTTCTTAGAAAAGGAATAATAATCGGACACAGAGCCGCACATATAGTAAATGATAAAATAATCGGTAATAATATCTTTGATTCCATGTATTATCTCCTAAACAATCAGTATAGACTTTTGTGTCTGGCTCGTCAATCTTTTTCCTCCGCTTCTTTAATAAAATAAGTATTTTGAAATTTGATAGCAGGGAGGACGCCAGATTCTAAAACTATGGGCAGTCTGCTGTTCCGCTTTCCAAAAAGCAAGAAGTTCTAAGGCTTCTGTATCAATGTGCATCCAACCGGACAGACCGGGGCGCAATTCGCCCGTATCACAAACCAAACATAACTGGTGTAAGAAAGACTTCTGCCAACCACAAGACAACCTCTTTCCCCAAAATACGGGCTAAACACGCCCCTTTTTTTTCACACACTGCATGGAAGCAGTATGTGAAAAAAATCTTAGGTTTTTAAGCAGAAGCCAAAGAACTTCTAACTTTTTTCCAAAGTCACTGCAGACTGCCCATAGTTTTAGAATCTGTCTGTTTCTTGACACCGAAACAAAAAGGAAGTTCAGCAAACCTTTTCTTATACAACTGCAATTAACACTGCAGCAAACACTCCAAATAGAATCGCCCAATATAAACAAAAATAACTGCCAAATCTCATATGATTCTGATAAATTTTCCAACAAACAGCAACAAAACAGGACAGCAAAACCTGTTTTCTCCACCGCTATCCAGCCAACAGCCAGAGGCGGGCTGCCGGTTGCCTCTGCCTGCGACTTCGGAGAACGGTTAGAAAGTCTTAGGATTCTGCTGAAAAACCTAGAATTTTTTGCACATACTGCTTCTATGCAGTGTGTGCAAAAAAAGGGGCGTGTTTAGCTCGTATTTTGGGAAAAGAGAGCGTATTTAAGTTGGTAAAATCTTCCTTACACCAGTCACATTTCGTCTGCGATACGGGCGAATTGCGCCCCGGTTCGTCCGGTTGGATGCACATAAACAGAATCCTTAGACTTTCTTACCGTTTGGAGCGGAGCAGGCAGAGGCAATCGGCAGCCCGCCTCTGGCGTCCTCGGCATACAAACATCTATTCTCCTTCTTTTACTTTGATATCTGCCTCTATTCCAAGATAGGGAAGAATATTTTCAAAAATTTCCCGAATCACCGGAGCAGCAATCGTTCCTCCATAATAGATCCCCTCCGGCTCATCAATCGTAATCAAAGCAATTACCTGCGGATCGGATGCCGGAGCAAAACCCAAAAAAGAAGAAATATATTTATTCTCACTTCTTGGCAGTTTTTCCGAAGTTGCCGTCTTTCCTCCAATATGATATCCCTCTAAATAAGCATTTTTTCCGCTTCCCCCATCCACAACCTGTTCTAAAACATAGCGAACCGTCTTTGATGTTTCTTCTGAAAGAACTCCTTCCACAACCGGATAAGTCAAAGTTTCTAATATCGTTCCCTCTTCATCCCGAATATCCACTCCAAAGTGCGGCGTAATTCGATTTCCTCCATTGATCAAAGAACTTACGGTAGTAACAAGCTGAATTGGTGTAATCTGAAATGACTGTCCAAACGATACAGTCGCCAGTTCCACCAGTCCCATATTTTCTTTTTTATGCATAATTGTTCCTGCTTCTCCGGGAAGATCGATCCCGGTTTTCGTCAACAATCCAAACTGCTGAAAATAATCATAATACCGATCCACTCCCAGCCGCAGCCCCAGTTCAATAAATACCGGATTGCAGGAATTCATAACCGCCTGCACAAATGTTTCTCCTCCGTGTCCGCTGGTTTTATGGCAGCGGATTTTTCGATCCTCTACAATCTTAAAGCCCGGACAGGAAAAGGAATCCTCTAAACCTGCCACTCCTTCCTCTAGTGCTGCCGACATAGTAATAATCTTAAACGTTGAACCCGGCTCATACGTATCATTAATACAGCGATTTCGCCACATTTGATTCAAAAGATCCTGTTTTTCTTTCTCGGTCAGTGCTGCTTGCTGTTCTTCCTCCATCAAAAGTGTAAAAGGCTGATTTAAATCAAATTCCGGCAGATTTACACAGGCATAAATTTCTCCGTTTTGCGGATTCATTACCAATACTGATACACTATTTGCATTTTTTTTCTCCAATACTTTCTGTGCCGCTTGTTCTGCATACCGTTGAATATTGATATCCAGACTGGTGGTCAGATTTTTTCCATTGATTGGATCTATCCTGTCTTCTGCTGTATTTTCCAGTTCTACGCCCTTTGCATCAGTTATGGTAAGAATCAAACCATCTGTTCCTTTTAAATATTTTTCATACTGCACTTCCAATCCGATAATCCCCTGATTATCACTTCCAGTAAACCCCAAAACTTTTGAAGCCAATGTCCCATAAGGATAATAACGCTTATAGTCCTCATCCACTTTTACTCCATCAAGGTTATATTCCCGAATCCGATCCCCAATCTCCTTTTCAACATTGGACAAAATCCGTTCTCTGGCACTTACTTTTGTAACTCTCTTTCGCACAGTTTCCTCTGAAAGCCCCAGCTCTGCACTTAAGATACGAATTACCTCTTCTTCGTCTGTAATCTGACTGTGAATAACAGAAATCGTACAAACCGTTTTATTCGCTGCAATCAGCACTCCGTTTCTATCATAAATTTCTCCTCGTGCCGCTTTAATCGCCCGTTCTCTTTGATGCAGTTCATCTGCCCTTTCACTATAATAGTCTGCCCTAAAAATCATCAGATAAGACAATCGGATCGATAAAATCAGAAAAACTACTGCTACACAACATAAAAATACGATTGTTTTTCTGCGGCTTCCTGTTGTATTCCATTCAAGCATAATTGGAAAGCTGTCCTTTTCCCCGTTTGTACTAAGTTTATTATTCATCTCTCTCAGATATGATAGTTTCCTGTCCATATCCTGCCAAAAGCCTTTTTATAAATACTGCTACTCCTCTATACTCTCTTCTGTTAATGTCGTATTTCCTTCCGATGTTTCTCCTTCTTTTGTCGTTTCTCCCATAAATCCCTGTCCAAAATAGGATTCATTAAAATGAGATTCTGGATGTGTCGTTGTTTCTGTTTCTTCCTCTGTCGTTTCCTCTGACTCTTCTGTCGTTGTTTCCTCTGGTTCTTCCTCCACAGAATAAGCCGGATAAATTCCCATATAAGGAAGAACTTCCAACAGCACATTATGTGCCATTACTGTTGCCTGAGAAGCATCATCCTGATCGGGTATATTTGGTTCATCAATAATAAAATAACAGACAATCTGCGGATCTTCTACCGGTGCAAAACAAAGAAATGATACCAGATAACGCTTTTTATCACGTGGATGCTTCTCTGCCGTACCAGTCTTTCCGCCAATCGTATAACCCTCTATCGCCGCTTTTCTTCCCGTTCCCCCTTCTACAGTCTGATAGAGATACTCTCGAAGCAAATCCGATGTTCCCTTACTGACCGTATTTTTTACCAAAGTCGGCGTATAAGTTTTTACTGTACCTCCAGACGGCTCTACAATCTTTTTCATCACATGAGGCTGATAATAATTTCCTCCATTGATCAGCGAACAAAACGCTGTAATCATCTGTGTAGCAGTTGCATTGAAATTCTGTCCAAATGAATTAGTTGCCAAACTCGCTGCATCCATTCTAGAAGCAGAATATAAAAGTCCCACTTCTTCTCCCGGAAGATCGACCCCAGTTCTGCTTCCCATACCAAACAGCCGCTGGGACTCCGCAAACTTCTCTCTTCCCATACTCTGTGCTATCTTCATCAAAGCAACATTACAGGAATACATAATACTTTCTCCTAAAGTCAGCCAGCCATCTCCTGCCGTATTATGGCAATGAATAAAATCATCTCCAACAAATAACTGCCCCTCACACAAATAATTATCCGTCTTCAGAATCGAACCATAATCTAAAGCCGCTGCCACAGTAAACGGTTTCTGTGTAGAACCGGGTTCAAAAACCGCACTAATACAAAAATTTTTCCAAAGCTCATAACGAAATTCCATCTTTTTCTCAGAAGTCATAGCCTCCAATTCTGCTGAGGTAAAAAAAGCTGAAATATCACTGGGATCATTTAAATCAAATACCGGTGCAGAAGCCTCTGCCAAAATCTCTCCATTATTCGGATCCATCATAATAATCGCCACATTGGCAGCCCCTACCTCTTCCATATATTTCTTAATCCACTTTTCCGCAATCATCTGCAAATTAATATCAATTGTAGATACTATGGTGTTTCCATCTATTGCACCCTTAATCACCTTTTCTAAATCACTGTCCTCGTTCAGATAACCATAAATCCGCCCATTTGTTCCGTTCAATGTACTGTTATAATACTGCTCTATCCCATAACTTCCTACATTCTCCTGATTTGAAAATCCGATCACATCACAGGCAAGCGTTCCATAAGGATAACTGCGCACCGATCCTTCTTCAAACCACACTCCATTTAAATCCGCTATCTGATATGTTTCTTCTGGAAACCACTCTGGACGCTCCTCAAAATTTCGATTCTGCAGATTGTGAAACTCTTCAATCTGCTCATAAGTCAATTCCCTATCATAAATAATATACTGACTTTCTGGACTCCCCTGAATTTTTGCCCGAACATCCGACATATCATACCCAAAGCAATGATTCAGCGCCGTAAGCACTGCATTAAGAGAAGAACCATCCTCATCCGAAAGAATCAGCTTCGCATCCAATATCAAATTATATACCGTTGTACTGGTGGCTAACACCACTCCATTACGATCCGTAATATTTCCTCGCTTATAAGGAAGTACACGGCTTTGATAGCTTTGCTGCGACAATACTTTTACTGCATACTCATTTCCATTTGTCATATTAATATAAGTCAAATTTCCTGCCAATCCAAATAAAACTAGCACAAACACGCCCAATGTTTGTGCCAGTTTCTTTCGCATCTTTCTGGTCAATTTTTTTCCAAAATTCTGCTTTCTTCTCTCTATACTTTTATTCAAAGCATTTGCCTTCCTAACTCTTGTATCTTTAATATTCGTCCTTTTCAAGCCAGTACTCTTTGTATTTTTTTGAGTATTTGTTCTTTTTACCCCAGTATTTTTTCTTCCTACTCCCTGTTTCCTCATCCTCTGCCCTACTCTCTTCCCTTTTTTCTAAAAAACACCAATTCGTTTCTATCTATTTTCTATCTGCCAAACACAGCCAAAATCCAAAGAAAGGTCTGCGCAGGGTCATCATTTCCTGTCGGCACTTAGGTGCTGTCTTGCTGTCTTTTAGCACCTTATGTGTCCGCTATGAAAATAGGAAATGCTAAGCGAAAGCGAACCCGAAGCAGACCTTCCTTTGGAGTTTAGCGTCCTCCCCCACTTCTATTTAGCAGGTGTCATCGTCTTTGGCACTTCTGGAATCTCTCCATACTGACGCACATACTCCGCACTTGTATTTTCATATTCCAAAACCTGTCCTTTTTTCGGATAAGTCATACCCAGTTCTTCCGTTGCCACCTGATAAATATATTGTAAATCCATATAATTATTGATACTGGCTTCCAATTCATTATTCTGTGCAATCATATTAGTTAATTCCACTTCATAGGAATTAATCGTTTCTAAACGCACCATTACTTCTGTCTGAAGCTGTACATACTGTACACAGATATAAATAGTAGCTATAATTGCTACGCCAAAGAGAAGTACAGAAAATGGATTTCGCAGTCTGGACTTTACCTTTACCTGCTGTACAGACTTTTTTCTATGTACCTGCTGTCCTCTACTTCCATGCTGTCTTTGTGGTAAAAGTTCCATTTGTCTTGCTGCATTACCATCCGTTGCATAGCGGTACTGGCTCTGTCTAGATCTATGGATAGTTCTGCTTCTTGCTGTAGATGCCATAATAGTCCCTCCCACTTTCCGCTTTATTCACTTCGCTCAAACACCCGAAGTTTCGCACTTTTTGATCTTGGATTCTCTTCCTGTTCCTGCTTTGACGGCAGAATGGGCTTTTTTGTAATCACCTTTCCTTTAGATTTTCTGCCGCATACACAGATTGGAAAATCCGGCGGACAGATACAGGGATTTTCAAAATTCCGAAATCCGGTCTTTACAATCCGATCCTCTAAAGAATGAAAAGTAATAATACAAAATCTTCCCTTTTGATTCAGCAGTTCTGCCATCTGATCCAACGAATCCTTTAATACTTCCAGTTCCCGATTACATTCAATCCGAATCGCCTGAAATGTCTGCTTCGCCGGATGTCCTTTATTTGCTCTAACCTTTTGGGGAATCGCATGACGAATAATTTCTGTCAGCTCTCCCGCTGTTTCAATTTGTTTTTTTTGTCGTTCTGCTGCAATATGTTTTGCAATATTCTTTGCAAACGGATCTTCTCCATAATCTCGTATAATTCGATATAAATCAAATTCACTATACTGATTGACAATCTCTTTTGCTGTTTTTGTCTGCCGCTGATCCATTCGCATATCAAGAGGAGCACTTTTCTCCCGATAAGTAAAACCACGTTCTGATGCATCTAACTGATAAGAGGATACCCCCAGATCTAAAAGAATTCCATCTACCTTTTTTATTCCAAATCCCAAAAGAATCTGCTGTATCTCTCTATAATTACTCCGCACAATACAAACACGATCCGAAAATTCCTGCAGCCGCATACCAGCTGCAAAAACTGCATCTGCATCCTGATCAATACCAATCAGCCTGCCACCTTTTGTAAGCCTTGATGCAATATGCCAAGCATGTCCGCCGCCGCCTAATGTACCATCTACATAGATTCCATCCGGCTTAATATTCAAAAAATCCAAACACTCCTGCAGCAATATGGGCTTATGTACAAACTCCACATCTTCCTCCTATCTTTCGAACTTAAACCGATATCCTTATTGTCATTCTTTTTTCTATTTCTTATTTTTTATTTCCTACTCCCTTCACTAACCAACCTAACCAATTCAACCCATTCACTTTCCGCCACTTTTCATCACTCACAGCCTTATCATAACGTATTTTTCTAGGAATTACAAGAGAAAACATTACGATTTTCAAAAGTTTTTTCTACGAAATATTACATTATATTTAAAAAAATTTTATTTTTCCTTCTTTTTTTATCTAAAATTCTCTATTACTCCTTCCATAAATCTTTTGAAGAAAGAAAAAACCGAATTTCTTCTTGACAAAAACAATCCTTCAATTATATACTTTGATTATCAAAATATTTGAACTACAAATCAGTAAAAATAATCCCTATAAGGAAAATCATTATATAGTTAAGAAAGGAACTATCACAATGAATCAAATTACTTCAAAAATTGCAGGCACAGGAAGTGCTCTTCCAAAAACAATTTTAACAAATAAAGAATTAGAAACTCTAGTTGATACCAGTGATGCATGGATTCAAGAACGCACCGGAATAAAAGAAAGACGAATCGCCAAAAATCAGGAAAATACCTCCGATCTGGCCATTGCCGCTGCCCAAAAAGCACTAAAAAATGCCAATCTATCAGCAAACGATATCGATTTTATTATTGTTGCCACATTTACTCCAGACTCTATTATGCCAAATACTGCCTGTCTGGTACAAGCAGCTCTCCATGCCGATCACGCCGTCTGCTTTGATCTCAATGCTGCCTGCTCAGGATTTTTATTCGCATTACAAACGGCACATGCCTATATCTGTTCTGGGCTTGCCCGCCATATTTTAATAATCGGCTCAGAAAATATCTCCAAAACCCTCAACTGGAACGACAGAAAAACCTGTATCCTTTTTGGCGACGGTGCAGGTGCGGTAGTATTAAGCATTTCTGATTCTTCCAAACATGCACTTCTTGACTTTGAAACCGGAAGTGATGGAACTCGCAGCAATGTTTTAACTCTATCCGGCTTTCAAAAATCCTTTTTGCAAATGGACGGACAAGAAGTATTTAAATTCGCTGTACGCAAAGTACCAGAAATCATTCTTACCCTTACCCAAAGAAACCACCTTTGCCCGGAAGAAATTGACTGGTACTTTCTGCATCAGGCAAACGCCAGAATTCTAACCTCCGTAGCCAAGCGCCTTTCTCTTCCGCTTGATAAATTTCCATCCAACCTAAGCAGCTATGGCAACACTTCTGCAGCAAGTATTCCAATTCTGCTTGATGAATACCACAATTCCCATAAACTCCTTCCCGGTCAAAAAATCATTCTTTCTGGTTTCGGCGGAGGGCTTACTTGGGGAAGCTGTCTGATCTCTTGGTAAGAAGTTATTTTTTAACAAATACCTGCCGCTTATCTGCGTCTGGACTGATCATAAAGCATCCATACCAAAAACCAAAACAATGCCATAACCGGTTTAGAAAAAAACATAATTAAAAGAACAATCTTAATCCATAAAGGCATCCTTTTTAACCGAACACTAAGAGAACTTGGTTCTTTCTCTTTCCTTTCTAATACCTGACCCTTTTTATTATCCTCTTTTTTCCAAACCGGTGTTTTCTCAAAAGAAGGCATCTGCTTTTGTTCCGCCTGAAACATCTTTTCCCATTCTTTGCGCCGCTCCTGTTTTAACCGTTCTTGTTTATATTTTTCGTATTCCGGATCATACTCTTGTCTTATCGGTTCTTCTTTCATAAGCTCCACTCCGCAAAAAGCACACCTTCTTACATCTGGTTTATTTTCATATCCACAATAATCACATTTCATGATTCTTTCATTCCTTTCCAAAATACAAATCAAACAGCCCTTTTTATCAACCTGTATCTGAATTAAAAAAGCTATATGTTCTCTTTTTAGTATATTGGATTTTTCCCCATTTTACAAGAATTTTCTACTATCAAAAGTTTACCACTTTCCAATAAACCAGTTGATTTAAAGCAAAAAAATTTTATAGGGGGTTCTCAAACCCGGAATAGACCTCCTTTCGGATTCCAACGTCCCCCTCCCATTTCAATTTTCTGCTGCCAGCTTTTTTACTTGAGCAAGTGCCTTCGCCACCGGAGGAATTGAAATCAAAACCAATGTAAAAATTCCCTCTGTAAATATATAAGAACCATTATAAACCATCGAATAAATCGGTGCGCTCATTCCGCTTCCTTCTGCATAATCAGCAAAAAACAACACCCCAGACAGCCATGCAAATACAAACCTTGCTGATATTCCTGCAATATATCCAATCAAAAGCCCATGCTTCTTTTGAAAAAATAATCCCGATATCCCCAACGCACCAAAAGCAAGCGGATAGTCTACAATCATCTGCGGAATCGAATAAAAAATCGGATCCAACAAAAACTGCAGCAGCCCATAAGCAAATCCTGTCATCAATCCGGCTTTTGGTCCATACCAATATCCAATCAATACCAAAAACAACATACTAAAAAGAGTAATCGAACCACCTAGCGGCATTTCAAATAATTTCAACATAGAAGTTACTGTTGCCAGTGCTATTGCCAACGCTGAAAAAACTAACTGCTTTGTTGTAAATGCTCTGCTTCGAATCTCCTTTGGCTGCAAAATTACAGCAAAAGCAAGCAATGCCACTATCAGCACAACCACCGTAAGAATTCCCGCTGTTGTAAGCCGAAAAGCATCCTGTTCCCAACTGTCTACCGTAGAAAAAGCAAATAAATCTGACATAAAAAATCCTCCTCTTTCTTAATAAAAGGGGAGGAAAGAAATCATACATGCTATTTTTAATAAAATACAAACTTTTCTCGTTCTTAAATCTACTATTTTCGATTTTTCAACCTGACAATATCTTTTGATTTTATCGCTTATAACATTTTAACAATCTTCGCTTCCTTACGCCGGTATTATCCGGTTCAAGTAGTGAGGGTATGTGCCACTGCACGCTCTCAGCTTTCGCTCCCCTAGCATGTTTTTTAACTTTTTGAGTATAAAACAGTTCTTTCCTTTTGTCAACTAAAATTAAAAATGATTCAAAATGAACTTACAAACTAAAATGAAAATCGCATACCAATCCACGATTTTACACTTTTATAACGTTGTAAGTTTATCCTGTTTCTATCTTTCATTCGGCTTTTAGAGATAGGATGCTGCCGGAAA
>CAJUGZ010000082.1 GCA_910585855.1 uncultured Lachnospiraceae bacterium
AGCGGAGCAGGCAAAGGACAGGAGCAAACCGCCTCTGGCGTCCGGTGAAAGCCAAATGAAAGACAGAAAAACAGAAAATTGCAGACTATAAATTTTATCCTTGCATTTCCTCTGAAAACTTGCTAACATAGAATCGAAAGAATGGAGGATAACATGGAAGCATATACAAGTTTCGCTCAAGTCTATGACTTATTTATGGACAATATTCCCTATTCCGTCTGGTGTGATTATATCACATCTCTTTTACAGGAATATCAGATTTCAGACGGACTCATTTTAGATCTTGGCTGCGGCACAGGAACTCTAACGGAAGAACTTGCAAAAAAGGGCTATGATATGATTGGAATTGATTCTTCCCCCGATATGTTAGAAATCGCCACTGAAAAACATTTGGCAGCCGACAGCAGCAGTTTATATCTTTTACAGGATATGCGTGAATTTGAACTTTACGGCACTGTAAAAGGGGTAGTCAGTATCTGTGACTCCATCAATTATATTTTAACTTTACAGGAACTAATACAGGTATTTTCTCTTGTCAGCAATTATTTAGATCCTCAAGGTATCTTTTTATTTGACTTAAATACAGAATATAAATATCACACACTTTTAGCTGAAAATACCATAGCAGAAACTCGGGAAGACAGCAGTTTTATCTGGGAAAACTACTATGATCCAGATACCAAAATCAACGAATATGATCTGACCCTCTTTATAAAAGAAAGGGAAAACCTATACCGCCGTTATACTGAAACGCACTATCAGCGATCCTATTCTCTAAAAGAAATCCAAACTGCACTAGCACAAGCAGGACTTGCCTTTATTGCAGCATATGATGCTTTCAGCAGAGAACCTGTCAAAGAGAACAGTGAACGAATCTACATTATTGCCCGTGAATGTAAAAAATAAAAAACTCCATTATGTTTAGAAAGGATTAATTCTATTATGCCAAACCAAACTTCGGACTATATCATTCGTGCAACTGCAGCAAATCATCAAATTCGTGCATTTGCCATTACTTCAAAAGAACTTGTAGAACATGCCAGACAGATTCATCATACCACTCCGGTTGCTACTGCGGCACTTGGCAGACTTTTAACAGGCGGTGCTATGATGGGCAGCATGATGAAAGGAGATTCGGATCTTCTCACTATTACCATGAGAGGAGATGGTCCTATCAACGGCGTAACCGTAACTGCAAATTCTTCTGCACAAGTAAAAGGCTTTGTCGGCAATCCAAATATTACCCTTCCTCTTAATTACGCCGGAAAACTAGATGTCGGTGCAGCTATCGGCTATGGCACTATGACAGTCAGCAAAGATTTAGGCTTAAAAGAACCCTATCACAGTGAACTTCCGCTTACTACCAGCGAAGTAGCAGAAGATCTTACTTACTATTTTGCTAAATCGGAGCAAGTACCTTCTGCGGTTGCACTAGGTGTTCTTATCGATAAAGATTTTACAGTAAAACAAGCTGGGGGCTTTCTTATTCAGCTTATGCCTTTTACAGAGGAATCCGTTATTGCTGCACTGGAAAAAAAGATAGAAACTATCCCTTCTGTAACCACTCTCCTTGAAAAAGGCAATACACCAGAGCAAATATTAGAACAAATTATCGGCGAATTTTCTATCGAAATAACCGACCGAATCATTCCATCCTATTTCTGCAACTGTTCAAAAGAACGGGTTTCAAAGGCATTAATCAGTATTGGAAAAAAAGAACTCCACGCTATGATTCAAGAAGGAAATCCGATTGAAATCAACTGTCATTTCTGTAATACGAACTATGTCTTTACTCCGGCAGAACTTCAGGAATTGATAAAATATATTTAAAAGGAGGTCTCTATGCAAACTCTTACAATTCGAAATACCGTGTTCGGAGATGGTATTCCAAAAATCTGCGTCCCAATTACCGGAAAAAATAAAAAAGAAATTTTTCAAAATACTGCCGAAATTTCCCTTTTACAGCCAGACTGTTTAGAATGGCGCATTGACTGGTTTGAAAATTACTCCGATGAAGCAGAAGTATTATCTGTATTAAAAGAATTGCGAAAAACGATTGATTCCACAATTTTAATCGCTACTTTCCGCACCCAAAAAGAAGGAGGAAAAGCACAGCTTGCCTATCGGGATTATGAAAAGCTAAACCTCCATATTGCTAAAACCGGGTTTGCAGATTTTATTGATGTAGAAGCTTTTTCCTACGGAGAAATCTCAGAAAATCTAATTGATCGAATCCATTTATCCGGTACAAAAGTAATTGGTTCTAGTCATGATTTTATCCGTACTCCACCTTTAAATGAAATGTTAAACCGCCTTCGTAAATTGCAGAATATGAACGCAGATATTCCAAAACTGGCGGTTATGCCAAAATCAACAGCAGATGTACTAGCTCTTTTAACCGCAACAAATACTATGGTTTCCGAATATGCCGATCGACCAATTATTACAATGTCTATGACAGGAATCGGATGTATCAGCCGGATGACGGGAGAACTTTTCGGAAGTGCTGTTACTTTTGCCAGTGTGGGGCAGGCTTCCGCACCCGGACAGCCAGATATTACCTCTCTGCGGGCAGCACTTTCACTGATACATAATACTCTTGTATAAAAGGAAACACTGAAATCGGAGGGAAGATCTATTGTAAAAGGGAGTGCTGAAAATGAGGTCGCTGAAAGTAAAAGGAAGGTCTATTCCGGGCCCGCTCTCGCTTAACATTTCCTCGTAGCGGGCACATAAGGTGCTAAAATACAGCACCTAAGTGCCGACGGGAAATGATGACCCTGCATAGACCTTCCTTTTACTTTCAGCTACATCTACCAGCCGGAAAGTAATGTTGTTATAGAGATTCGTAATGATGAACTGTATTACAATGAACACTTCGTTTTTCAGTAATAAAGAAGTATTTACAATAGTTTATCAATAATACTGATAAACGGAAACAGAGAGAAATCATGTTTAAAATGTATTTCTCTCTAATTTTTTTACGCTTGAAAGAGTTTATAATAAGTATAACTATAAAATGGGCTTGACAAAAGTATAACATTTTGTTATATTTTAAATATCAACACTGTGTTATACATTAAGGAGGAAAAAAATATGATGCAGCAATTATCGGATGCTGAACTTGAAATTATGAAAATCGTATGGGGAAACCCGAATAAGGTGACGCTGTTTTCCTATATTATGGATGAGATGGCAGCCAGAGGGAAACCATGTCAAAAAAATACATTAATTGTCCTTTTGTCACGGCTAATTAATAAGGGATTTCTGAGTGCAAAGAAAATTGGACGGCACAACGAATATACAATGCTTATTTCAGAAAAAGAATATCAAACTGCACAAACGAAAAATTTTTTGAATAAAATCTATGAAGGAAATGTAAAAGGGCTGGTTTCTAATTTGATTTCAGGGGATTTACTGGCAGAAGAAGAATATAAAGAGTTAAAAAAACTGCTGGAGAAAGGATGCAAAAAATGAATATAGTCTTGAAAGTATTTTTATCTATGTCTTTTTCCGGTTCTTTGCTCATTCTGGTTCTGTTTTGTGTGAAACGATTTTTGAAAGATAAAACCAGTCGACAGTGGCAGTATTATATTTGGCTTATTGTTATTCTACGACTGCTACTTCCCTTTGGGGCAGAAACAAATTTAATGGGAAAAACTTATCAGGCAATCGATCAGATAATAACACAGAGTGCCCCTTTATCAAAACCACAAAACCCGGTCAATACCCCAGATATTCTTACTCCTGCTGCCGGTCTAGAGTCAAGTAACAAAAGTGCAAATAACCCGACAGAAGAATTGACAACTGCACATTCACTTCAAGATATTGCATCACTATTAATAAATCATATCTGGCTGATTTGGCTGGTAGCTGCACTGGGTATGCTGATACGAAAAGTAACTATCTACCAAGGCTTTATATGGTATATTCATGCAGGATTGTCCCCTGTTTCTGATATAGTAATTTTAGACCATCTTTCTATCACAGCAGAGCGAATGGGCATAAAAAAACCGATTGAACTATATGTCAATCCGTTGATTTCTTCTCCACTATTGATTGGCTTTTTTCATCCATGTATTGTGTTGCCGAGTATAAATATTTCCGAAAAGGATTTTCAGTATATCGTCCTGCATGAACTGATACATTACAAGCGATGGGATATGTTTTACAAATGGCTGGTGCAATTTACAGTCTGTCTGCATTGGTTTAACCCTTTTGTCCATCTTATGGGACAGGAAATTACAAAAGCGTGTGAATTTTCTTGTGATGAAGCAGTCCTTTCAAAAATAGGATGTGACAACACACAGGACTATGGAAAAACTTTACTTAACGCTATGGCGGCAGTTGGAAAATACAAAGAAACTCCCGGAGCTGTCACTTTAAGCGAAAATAAAAAACTATTAAAAGAAAGGTTAGGTGCCATTATGAATTTCAAAAAAACATCTAAAACACGGCGGCTTTTGACAGGTATACTGACGCTGTGCATAATTTTCGGCGCAAGTTTCGTAGGCATTTATTCCGTTGCTGCAGCATCCAGTCAAATATCAGATAAGCCTCAAATATCGGTAATAAACGAAAACAATACACTTCCCACGCAAGAAGAAATTGACGCACACAGCACAGATTATTCTTTACAAGCAGAGCAATATTACAAAACAGGCAGTCTGCCGCTGTTTGAAATTACATTCCCCCGGCTAGATGAAACCACACAAAGGTCGTGGCTCGAAAAATTCTATACGGATGGTGACTTTGCTTTCTTCTCTGTCGCTGTTCGTGGACTTGATGCAAATTCTTCGCTGTTTGCCGACTTCGCTGAAAAATCGTATACCGATGACGAAATTGCATTTTTCTCGACCTTGACGGACTGTATGGATGAAACAGAACTAAACCCTTGGTTAGAGCGGGCATTAATAGACGAAAAGTGGGCTTTCCAATCTATGCTGTTCAATAAGTTAGATCAAAACAATGAGTTTGATAAACTAAAAGATAAACAGGAAAAAGAATGGGAGGCAATGCAGACAGCAGAATATAAAACCATAGGTGTTACAATGGATGCCAAAAATTATTACTATCAGGGTCAGCTTATCAATATCTTTCTAGACATTCGTGCCAACAATTCCTTTTACACGCTGAACACAAACCCGGCAGGAACTGTCAATATCAAAATCACCCGTGATGCAAACGACAAAATTGTAAATGTTTCCTATATGACTGAAGCAGAAGTAACAGAACTGCTCCATGATATGAGTGATGATGACATTCGAACCAATGACGATTGGCAGGCATCTGCTGAAGGCAGGACTTGGTATCCTCAGCTCATTCCTATTAATTTAAAAACAGTAGCAGATGGAGAGATCGTCTATCTAGGAGAATACACGCTGTCTGATGGGGACAGAATTTGGTATAACGTCTTAGCAGAAACAGGAAATGGATTGCAAGTTGGCTTTGTCAAACCCGAAGATATCCATTTAAACACAACCTATTACTCTGTAGAGAACTTACGCCAGCAAAACGAAACACTGGAATGTAACGCAAGTTTTACTTTTAAGCCTCCAGTAAAGCCCGGAACTTATAAACTGTTTCTCCGGGCAACAAACGGCACATTGGAAAATGTAAAGGGCAACATTTCTATTGGATTTGCAGCAGACGCAACCATCTTAACCCCCCACAAATAACAAATTTGAAAAATAAAAAAGGAAATACACAGCCCAAATCCAAAGGGAGGTCTGCGCAGGGTCATCATTTCCCGTCGGTACTTAGACGCTATATTGCTGTGTTTTAGCATCTTATGTGTCCGCTATGAAAATAGGAAATGCTAAGCGCAAGCGAGCCCGGAGCAGACCTCCCTTTGGATTTGAGCGTCCCCTTCGGATTCTATTTGGAATTTTGTCATCCCCCCTGCAATCAACCAAAATCTAGTAAAACGCTTCTAACTCTACACCACTATAAAAAAATTTTAATATATCCGAATACAAATATCCCTCCTCTGCCATTTTTTTTGCTGCATTTTGGCTCATTCCCGCTCCATGTCCAAATCCACCCCCAATCAATCGAAAATAAACTTCTTCCCCATCCTCTAAAACATCTATTATAAAATATCCGCTCGGAAGCAAAGAAAAAGAGGTATTTTCTTTTCCGTCTTTATCCAACAACCGCAATCCTTTTGGTGATAAAAACGCCCGAATCGCATATTCTCTCTCAAATACAATTGTTCCTTCTGTTCCTAAAACCTGCAGTTCCTCTGCTACTCCTCCGCAGCCTCTTCGGCTTATTTGAAGGGAAGTTGGTGTTCCTACCGCATCTAAGTATCCTTTTTCCTGCAAAAGCCCTGCCAGATCTGTACCAGAAAACCAAACGCTCCAACGATACCAAGGAAATTCAAAATCAAAATCTCCTTCTTGTCTGCCTGTAATAAAAGCCCGAAAATTCTCTTCTTTTTTTAGTTCTTCCGCACTCTGAAATAAAGCTGCATTTGCTCCGCCCTCCCTTTCTACAAATCGTCCCTGAATATAACTGCACTCTTCTTTGGAGTTCCAAACAGCCGCATCCGTTGTTATTCCACAAGAAGTAGAAAAATAATAAGCTTCCACAATTTCTTCTCCACTTACCATAATCTGCCCTCGTGTTTCATCTACCGCTCTGGTAGACATCTCCTGTTCTGCAATATTATTATAAACCTGAAATGCTGTACTGTCGTCTACATGTGCCCCATATGCAAACAGTCCATTCTGCAAAATATTTCTGCAGGCATAACTTCTAGCGCATACTGCCTGTGCCTTTAATGCCTCTAAACCATAAGATGCCGGCATTTCACTCGGCACTACGGCATAAAGATACTCTTCTATCGAAAGTTCATTCCTAAAAAGATAGCCCTCCTGCTGCAGCTCTACTTCTAACTTCCCACGATAAAAAGGATGTCCCTGCTGCTTTTCTATTGAAATAGCCTGAATTCTTCCTTCCTTTTCATTGCTAATCTGATAGGTATGTCCCTCCTCTATTTTCTTTTCTATTACTGCATTACTTCCTTCCTCAATCAGCCAAATCCGCTGCTCTTTACTCTGCTCTTCACAATAAAACCAAAGTTCTGTAAAAGGAGCTACCCGATAACTTTCCTTTCCTTCAATATCTTCTACCAACATAGTATCTTCTGCCCAAAGAATCACTTTCGGATGAAAATATTGAGTATTACTGTCTGACAACAGTACACGAATATTGGTTATCTTTGGTCTTTGTTCTAATAATACAGCACAAATCCTTCCTCCCCCTACAAAAAAACTCTGTACATCATAACCTACAATAATCTCGTTTGCCTTTCCTTCTCCAATCTCTCCATAGTTGCGGTAAATATGAAAATCCTCTGCTACCGGAACTTTTCCATACCCCTCTATCTCAATCATATCCTGACTGACCGATAATACCTTTCCACGTATCATATCTGGTTTTATTTTTATGGAAACCAATTTCTCCTGTTCTATCTGAATATCTGCTATCACATCCTTATATTCCAATTCCGCTGCTGCCTCAATGGAATAAATTTCTCCCCCCGCTAAAAAAATCAGTTCTCTGTCTTTCCATGACAATATCCATGCATTTTTAAAATTGCCGCTTCTTTGTTCTTCACCCAGAAAAGATTCTGGCTCTTTTTGATACTCTTCTATTTTTGTCTGCGCATACCAAATACCCACTGTACTCAACAAAAGAATAACAAACAAAAAAATACCTAATTTCTTTTTTTTTAACATTTTCTCACCTGCCAACCGGACAACTTTTTATTTCAGTATATGCACAAAAAGGGCAATCCATACGGATTACCCTTACTTTTGTGCATACCCAAAATGCCGGTTCCTATTATTTGACGCCTAGCCGAGCTAGGTGGGTGACCGCAGCAAAGTCTTCTGCCTTCCACTGCTTATTTTACTCGCTTATCTGCTTATTCGGAGGCTTGACATCCAACTTGCAATATAGGAATCCCATAAACGTAAATGTAGGTTCAAAGAAATAGGATTGTCGTACATCTCAGGAAACACTCTCTTTTTAATTGTTAATCTTATTATACTCTACTGTTTCTCATTTTTCAAGGCTATTTTTTAGGTTATTTTTTCTATTTTTCATATTGAAAATGAATTTTTCCTTTTTTACTTTTCGGTTTCTCTCCTATCTCACATAATTCCGCCTCTGTTACAGAAGTCAAATTTTTATGAATACGTGTAGCACAATCCGGGCAATATCTGCCGTAACGAATATCTGCCCCACAGGATTCACACTTTAAATAAATAGGTGAACCTTCTGGAACTTCTAACCGTCCATCCTTTAAATAGCGGTAAATCTGCTTCGTACTTACATTAACTTGATCACTCACCTCTACTACACTTGCTCCGGCATGTTCCCAGACATACTCCTTTACTCTGCAAAACATCTCATTATCCATCTTTGTGCATCTGTCACAATATCCATACCCAAACCCCTTGTAATAAAACAATCCTCCGCACAATTTACATATGCGGATCATATTTTTCTCTGCTTCCATAATTCCTTTTCTCCACCTCCTATTCACCCCAAACCATACATTTCAACACTTAGAGGACGCTAAAATCAAAGTTCAGCGTCCCTCTTACGAAGAAAATAACACCTATGGATTAAATTAGCCTTTCAGCAAAAATGCGTTTCCGGTATCTGCACCAAAAACTCTTCTACTCTTTGTCCTTTTAAAAACTGGCTGCGTAAATCCGGCTGAAAAGTTCCTATATAAATTCGACAAGTTCCCTCTGTCACCCGCTTTTTTCCATCTTCTCCATAGAGCCCAAAGTCAGCTTCTCTAAGCCAAATCTTTACCGACTGTGTTTCTCCCCTTCGAAGAAATACCTTTTTCAACCCCTTTAATTGTGCATGAGGAGTTCCTTTTTGCTCTACTTTTACATAGACCTGCACCGTTTCTGCTCCATCCATATTTCCACTATTAGTCAGCTCTGTTTCCACCAAAATTCCCTCTGAAGTCACTTCTGAAGAAGAAATCCGTGTTCCTTTCAGTACAAACGCTGTATAAGACAACCCATACCCAAAAGGATACAGTGCTTCTTTTTCCATATAGCGGTATGTCCGATTTTTCATAGAATAATCTGTAAATTCCGGCAGTTCCTCTGTTGTCCGATAGAAAGTAATCGGCAGTTTTCCCTCCGGGCAATTCTCTCCAAATAAGATCCGTGCAATAGCTGCCCCTCCCTGCGCTCCCGGATAACCGCAATAAAGAATAGCAGGAATCTTTTCTTCTGCATAGGTAATCGCAAGTGCACTTCCCGAAAGCAATACCAATATCACAGGTTTTCCGCTTTCTACAGCCGTTCGCAGAACTTCTTCCTGCATCCCGGGCAGATTTAAATCTGGCTTATCTCCGCTGGCAAACTGATTACTCTTATCCCCTTGCTCTCCTTCTAACCCGGCATCTAACCCCATACAGCAAATCACTATATCACTGTATTCACAAACTCCCTTTACCTCGGCAAGCCGATCATTTCCTATACCACGACCATTGATTCTTTCTTTATAAAGATGACATCCTTCCGAATAAAGCACTCGTATATTATCTCCAAGATAATTCTGTATTCCTTCTAAAACAGTAATATATCTGGAAGCCGTACCTTCATAATTTCCCACTAATGCCTTCCGATTGTTTGCATTTGGTCCAATTACCCCTATCGTTTGTATTTTCTTTGGATCAAGAGGAAGTAAATTTTCCTGATTCTTTAAAAGCACGATACTTTTTAATGCAGCCTTTAAATTTAGTTTTCGCATAGAATCAGAATCCGCTTCCAAAAATGAAATCGAATCATAGGGATTTTCTTCCTTTTTTCCAATCAGTCCCAATTTTATCCTGGCTGTCAGCAAACGGACTACTGCCTGATCGATCTGCTTTTCTTCTATCAGACCTTTCTCTACTGCTTCCTGAAGATAGAGAAAAAGACTTCCACAGTTTAAATCACATCCATGATTTACCGCCATAGCAACCGCTTCTACTGGATTATTTGCCACCCCATGCCCCTGATAAAAATCCCGAATTGCCCAGCAATCCGAAACAACATGTCCCTCAAATCCCCATTCGCTGCGCAAAATATCCTGCAAAAGCCTTTGATTTCCACAGCATGGATCTCCGTTTACACGATTATAAGCCCCCATTACTGCTTCTGTTTTTGCCTCTGTTACACAAGCTTGAAAAGCAGGAAGATATGTTTCGTATAAATCTATATCTGAAACCTTTGCATTAAATTCATGCCTTAAATCTTCTGGTCCGCTATGTACAGCAAAATGCTTTGCACAAGCTGCTGTTTTTAAATAATTCTCATCATGCCCCTGCAGCCCCTCAATAAAACGAACTCCCAGTCTGGAAGTCAAATAGGGATCTTCTCCAAATGTTTCATGCCCTCTTCCCCATCTTGGATCACGAAAAATATTTACATTCGGCGACCAAAATGTAAGCCCCTTATAAATTTCACAGTCCTGATATTTCTGCTGATTTTGAAATTTGGCTCTGCCCTCTGTGGCTATCGCATCTGCCACTTCTTCTATTAATTCCTCATCAAAACTGGCTGCCATCGTTATTGCCTGAGGAAACACTGTAGCTGTTCCGGCTCGTGCCACTCCATGAAGAGCCTCATTCCACCAATTATACTGCGGTATTCCAAGTCTTTTTACCACTGCTGCAGTATGAAGCATTTGACTGCATTTTTCTTCCAATGTCATCTGCGCAGTCAATTCTTCCGCCATTTTTCGATATTCTTCCAATTTTTCCTGATTCTGATTTAATTCCATTCTCTCTTCTACCTTTCTGATACTCTTTAAAAAAGAGTTATCTGATATTTCTGAAAAAGAAAAAGAGTCATCTGATATTTCTATTCTAGACGCCTCTCTTTCCTAACCCTGATGAATCCTTCTCACCTTTTATGTATCTGTAGTATCATACTTCTTATTTCTCTGCTAATTCTTTTTAATTGTAAACTTTGCAACCAATTCCCTAAGAGCCTCTGATTGTGCAGAAAGCTCTTCACTTGTTGCAGAAGTTTCTTCCGCAGCAGCAGAATTGCTTTGAATTACTTCCGAAATCTGTTCTACTCCAAGTTCTAACTGCTTCATTGCATCTGCCTGTGCATTAGACAAATCACTGATTTCTTTTGTTGAAACTGCAAGCTGCCGAATTCCCTCAATTACCGTTTCAATCGCTTTTGTGGTCTTTACCATAATTTCATTTCCTTTTTCAATCTCTTGAATGGAATTTTCTATCAATCTCTTTGTATTGACAGCCGAGTTAGCGCTATCTGATGCTAATTTACCAATCTGATCTGCAACCACTGCAAAACCTCTGCCTGCCTCTCCAGCTCTAGCCGCTTCAATCGATGCATTAAGAGAAAGAAGATTTGTCTGCGATGCAATATCCTCAATTTCAGAAATAATATTTGCAATTTCATTTGATGTAGAATTAATACGATCCATTGCAGCATTTAATTGAATAATATTTTCATTTCCGTTTTCTGCTTCCTGTTCAAACTCAAGTGCACTTTGATAAGATTTACTTGCATTTTCAGAGTTTGAAATAACATTTTCGGTAATATTTTGAATTGTTGCTGTTAATTCTTCTACAGAACCTGCCTGATCGGTAGCACCTTCCGCCAATGACTGTGCACTTTCTGCCATCTGACCTGAACCCAATGCCACTTGTTCAGACGCCTCATTTATTTTACTCATTGTTCCGCTTAACCCAGAGGTAATCGTTTCAATCGCCTCTGCAAATGCCTGAAATTCACCCCGAAATTCTACTTGAGAAGAAATATTAAAATTACCTTCTGCAATTTCTGTTAAATCCCTAACTAATTCCTTAATATAAAGCCGGAGCTGTCCCATCGCTTCCTCAAAAGAATCCGTCATCTCGCCAATTTCATCATCATAAAATCTCTTTATTTCAAAATTTAAATTTCCTTTTGCCAACTCTGCTGTCGCATTTTTAATACCAATAATCGGCTCTGAAAACATAGACGCAACAGTTCCTGCCAATTTAATCGAAACAAAAACTGCAATCAGTATAATAACCAGCATAACCGTTAAAATAATATAAGTTTGATAAGTCAACCGCTTCTGAGCAGAATTTCCCATCTCTTCATTTAATGTCATCAATGCATCTGACGCTTCTACTACCTTATTCATCAATGGTTTTGCCGTTGAATTTAATATTTCCAAAGAATCATCTCCATGATTTTGATCGGCAGCATCTACAATTTCCTGTCTTACTGTACGATATTGAGGCAGATATTCATCAATAATCTGAATCAATCTCTTCTCTTCCTCTGTATTACAATTTATTTTTAACCGTGCAAATGCAGCATCTGTATCTTCCGTCACAAGATCTAATTCCTGTATTGTTTCTTTATCATCTTGTAATAAAAGTTCTCTTACTAAAAGTGCTTCTTTATTTATATATGTAGTAAATCTTCCTATCTCTCCTTGAGAAAAACCATTTTTTACCAATGCTCTACTATAACTATTATTTGTAAATAACAATACAAAAATTCCTAATACTCCTGAAATACTTGCTAATAAAACAACAATAATAAAACAAGTTTTTAGTTTTTTCTCCACTTTCAGATTTCTAATCTTATCAAACATAATATCTCCTATCCTTCCTCATCAGACTAATATAATTCCCTCCATAGTTTAGCAAAGTGCCTTCCTCTTCCATACGATATCCAGCTGTCAAGGTTCAAGGGTTTTCATTTAAGTCAAACACTTTAAGTATAGCACTTAAACTAGGAAAATACAACTCTTTTACCATAAAATCAAAAAATGATTTGTTACAGTTCAGCCACACAGAATTGATTGTGCAAATTGTACGTGGTAACTTGCTCACGAAGGACAATTTGCACAGTCAATTCTATAGGGCGAACACCCGAGAGGACGCCGAAAACCGAATGGTGTTCACACCATTCGGCTTTCGGCTGTGTACTCCAGACCAAAAAAACAGAATTACAGCTTTTTATTTATTTTCTATTTCCTTTTCCGTCAATGCAAGAGCTTCTGCAATCCCTTCTGCATCTGCCTTTGCAAGCAGATCCAAAGCCTCTTTTGTTGCAAGATAGGTGCGATAGTCTTCTTCATTGCTTAAATAAGCATGTTCTATAATAATAGATGGAATCCCTGCTTCCACTCCATACCGCACTAAAGCATAATAATCCAAAGTACTGCCGTCTGGATAATAATAAGTTCTTCTTGCTCCGCCTTCTATACTATACGGACGACGTACCAGACCACAATTACTGTCTGCTCCAAGTTCATTTCCTAATAAAAGTCCTAAATCTTGAAGTTTTCCTACAATAGATAAACCTAACTGACTGGATGTTTCATAAATATCTGGTACTTGTGTTTCCTTCGGCTGATAGTGACTATTTGTTACTAAAACCATGCATCCTTTTGGACTTAACTCTGGATTTGCTGCTGCATTATTATGTATGGATATAAAATAATCCACATTTTGATCAACCGCAATCTGCATCCGTTCTTTTAACCCTAATGTGGTATCTTCTCTTCTTGTTAGTATTACTTCCAAATTTTCATATTTCTTCAGTTCCTGCTCTAACTGAAGCGCAATCTGCAAATTTAAATCCTTTTCGTAAATTATAGTTTCATCATAGGTATAAGTTGCTCCGTCTGTTTCTCCACCATGTCCTGCATCAATACAGATAATTGTTTTCTTATCGGCAGAACCAGACGCTGCTGACTGTGCTTTTACCGGTGTAAATACAGATATAGCAATTATCATACAAGAAACAGCAGCAGGCATAAATCTTTTCCAAATTGCTTTTTTCTGTATTTTTTCCCTCTCTCTCCTGTCTTTTCTCATTTTCTTATCCTTTCTCTCAATTTAATATACAATTAATAATAAGAAACTAGATCTATTATAATAATATACGGAAATTTTTTCAAGTGTCAGATACAGATAGGATTTATTTTCCAAGTCTATTTTTTATGTTTACTGCTGCAATTGGGCTTTTGAAACTTAATATATTATGATAAAAAATAAAAAAGGGGTTAAATGGGAGGACGCCAGATGCGAACCCCCTAGACAGCCTGCTGTTCCGGTTTCCAAAAAGCAAGAAGTTCTAAAACTTCTGCATCCTAGTACATCCAACCGGACAGACCGGGGCGCAATTCGCCCGCATGGAAGCCAAAACGAAATGAACATCCCAAAGGATACAATCCACCGCAACAACACAGCTTCCCTTTCATGCGGGCTAAACACGCCCCTTTTTTTGCCTACCCTGCATAAAAGCAGGATAGGCAAAAAATCTTAGTTCTGAAAGCAGAAGTAAAGAACTTCTAACTTTTTTCCAAAGTCACTGCAATCTGCCTAGGGGGTTCGCATCTAGCTGTTTCTTGACTTCAGAAAAAATAAAAAAGAACATCCAAACGTTTCTACGCTTTCTGTTGGTTGGAGCATGACAAAAATAATATTTTGTTACTTTGTTTTATAACACCACTTTACAACTTTTTGAAAAATAAAATAACGCACAAGGCACTTTCTCATGTATAATAAGTTTGC
>CAJUGZ010000083.1 GCA_910585855.1 uncultured Lachnospiraceae bacterium
GTGTTTCCACAGAAGCCCAAGACTTTCTAACCGTTCTCCGAAGTCGCTGGCAAAGAACAGGAGCAAACCGCCTCTCGCTGTTGATGGAATAGCGGTAGAAGTTATATTTTATTACAGGACAAGTATTCTGCAAAGTTTAGACATTATTTTTTCTGTTCCGGGGTCAAGAAACAGCCAGATACGAAAACGGTGGGCAGCCTGCAGTAACTTTGGAAAAAAGTTAGAACTTCTTGCTTTTTGGAAACCGGAGCAGCAGGCTGCCCACCGTTTTCGTATCTGGCGTCCTTCCTATCTTCTCATAAAATCAAGTCATAGTTCAATTCCGTTCTCCTTTAATAATGCCTGCGCACTCTCTACCGAATCAATTCCAGTTCGGTTTTTAATCGGTGCAAACTCCTTATTTCGAACGACTTCAAAAGGCAGACAATTTTTGGCTAAATGAATCATATCCAATACTAAAGTTTCGAATTTATAACCATTTGGTCGTATCGGACGAATCAGTACACCGTTTTGATCCAAAAAAGGAATCTTTTTTTCTACAATATGTAATGGCATACATTTCTTTACAATCTGCATCAATTCCTCTACACGAAACAGATAATTTAAAATAACACCAAAGTTATAAGCCGGTTCGCCTTTTTCATCCACCGCTTCCATCAATTCTTTTGTTAATTCATAATATTCCACAATAGAAGGTCTTCCATCCTCTAAGCAGATGACACCAACTTTTTCGTCCGGCGCAGCTTTTTTCACTACTTTTGCACCAACCGCACATTGTCTGGCAATTGTTGCACCAATAAAGACTGGATCGGCAATCCTTTGCAGTACATTATCGACAGCAAAAACATTTAACCATTCAATCCCTTCTTGTTCTACCAATTTTAATACACCACAGCGTTCCATAGAAGCAAACCATCCCCCGTTTCCATTTGGAGAGGTTGACATCTTCCATTTTTCTTCCATATAGATTCTTCCGTTATAATTCGTTGCAGGAGACATTTCCTGAATAAAAAAAGTCACATAAGAAGGATCGTAGCCAAAATAATTTTTTTCTTTTAAAAATGTTTGTGTCATCTGATCATTTTTATCACTTGTCATAATAAACAAATGAATCCAAGAGCCGGTATCTTCTACTACATCTAATAAATTACGAATAATCCGCTCAAAAATATAAACCTCTTTTGTAATTCCAATCGAATACATTCCTTTTGGCTGATCCGAGCCAAGCCGAGTTCCCATTCCCCCTGCAAGCAGTACAGCACCAACCTTTCCGTTTTCAATCGCTTTTACTCCAATCTGACGAAACTCTTTTTTATGTGCTTCAATCTCATCTAACTGCATTGCTGCTAATGGAGAAATCACACCCTTTGAAATGCTGTTTTTTTGTTCTATTAATTGAATGACATCAAAATCGGTAGAAGCAATCTGATCTAACAACATTTTTTGTTCCTGTGCGGAAAGTTCCTGATAATAGTTTAATACATGCTCCTGTCTATATTTTTTTAAAAGCTGATAGGCTTCCTCATAATTCATGTGAATCAATCCCCTTTCTTTTTCATTATTATTTATGCTTACCAACGATTTTTTACTTTGCTTTGAAGCTGATACAAGCGATTTAAGGCTTCAATCGGTGTAATATTTCCTAAATCAATCGAAGCAAGCTCCTGAATAATCGTATTATCTGTCATTGTATCAAAAAGCGACATCTGCCCTAACTCCAGTTCATTGGATAAGTTTTGTTTTTTCTTTCCGTTTTTGTTCTTTTGAACCACAGTATTTTCCATGTTTTTATTTTCATCCGCTTTTTGAACCGCAATCCCTTTTGCACGTTCTGCAATATCTGCATCACTTAATTCTTCCACTAACTCTTTTGCACGCTCAATGACAAGATCTGGTACACCAGCCAGTTTTGCTACCTGAATTCCATAGCTTTTATCTGCACCGCCTTTTATAATTTTCCTGAGAAAAACAATATCGTCCCCCTGTTCTTTTACTGCAATACAATAATTATTGACACCGTTTAATTTTCCCTCCAACTCGGTTAATTCATGGTAATGGGTTGCAAATAGTGTTTTTGCTCCAAGAATTTTGGTATCTCCAATATACTCTACCACAGCCCAGGCAATACTCAATCCGTCAAAAGTACTTGTTCCCCTGCCGATCTCATCTAGTACAATCAACGAACGAGCCGTGGCATTTCGAAGGATATTTGCAACTTCTGTCATTTCTACCATAAAGGTGCTCTGCCCGGAAGCCAAATCATCCGAAGCACCTACCCGAGTAAAAATCCGATCACAAATGCTGATTTCTGCTTCGACAGCGGGTACAAAACTTCCTATCTGTGCCAGCAGAACAATCAATGCCGTCTGACGCATATAGGTGGATTTTCCTGCCATATTCGGTCCGGTAATAATAGCAATTCGATTGGATTGATTGTCTAAAAAAGTATCATTTGCCACAAACATATCATTTGGTATCATCTGTTCTACTACAGGATGACGACCATTTTTAATCCGAATCACGCCCTCTTCATTAATTGTTGGACGTACAAACTGATTGTGTTCGGCTACATATGCCAAAGAGGCGAAAACATCCACTTGCGCAATTGCTTTTGCTGTAGTTTGTATCCGAAGTACTTCGTTTGCTATTTTTTCTCTTATTTCACAAAACAAGTCATACTCCAAAGAAATCAAACGATCCTCTGCTCCTAAAATCATATCTTCTAACTCTTTTAATTCCGGTGTAATATATCGTTCCGCATTGCTGAGGGTCTGTTTTCTCGTATAATTTTCTGGTACCAGATTTTGAAAAGAATTTGTGACTTCCAGATAATAGCCAAATACCCGATTATATTTTATTTTTAAATTTTTAATTCCGGTTCGTTCCCTCTCTTTGACTTCCAAATCGGCAATCCAGTTTTTTCCTTCCGTCTTTGCCTGACGAAGCTTATCCACCTCTTCATGATATCCATTTTTAATAATACCGCCTTCTCGAATCACAATCGGCGGTTCTTCTGCAATCGAATTTTTAATTAAAGTACAGATATCCTCCAATGAATCCATCTGCTCCCATAGTTCTTTTAACAGTTCGCTTTGAAAACCGGCTAAAAGATACTTAATATGAGGAATCATTTCTAAGGAAGTCTGAAAGGCAATAAAATCCCTTGGATTAGCAGTTTTATAACTGATTCGTCCAATTAAACGCTCTAAATCATAAATCGGATGCAAATATTCTCTGATTTCTTCCCGAGTAATTAGATTTTGATTCAGTTCTTCTATGGCATCCTGCCTTCGTTCAATTTCTGTTTTTGAAATTAGGGGCTGTTCCATATAATTTCTTAGTGTTCTAGCTCCCATTGCCGTTTTCGTTTTATCTAACACCCAAAGTAAAGAGCCTCGTTTTTGTTTTTCCCGCAAAGTTTCTGTCAACTCTAAATTTCTTCTGGTAGAAGTATCTAAAATCATATATCTGGAAGTAGAATATGGAATTAAGGTAGTTAAATGCAGCAATGAGTTTTTTTGTGTTTCAAGCAGATATAAAAGTAAAGAACCTGCCGCAATAATGCCGCAGTGATATGCTTCTAATCCAAGTCCGTTTAAACTTGCAATATGAAAATGTTCCTTTAATGAATGGACGCAGGTTTCTTCATTAAAATATCGGGATTCTAAACAAGAAACTGTTATTTTATAGCGTTCCCGCATCTCTTTTATTTCTGCTTCGTTGGCACAAAATGCCTGATTGCAGATCATTTCAGAAGGCTGAAATTTATTAATTTCATCCATCAGTGTATGTAAATCATTTACTTCTGTTACATAATAATCCCCTGTTGTAATATCCACGACTGAAATACCATAAGTATCACCAATACAGACAACAGACATCAGATAATTATTTTTTGATTCATCCAAAGCCTCTGTACTAATTGTAGTCCCCGGCGTTACAACCCGAATCACATCCCGCCTTACAATTCCCTTTGCCTGTTTTGGATCTTCCATTTGCTCACAGATTGCAACTTTATATCCCTTTTTCACCAATCGGTTTAAATAAACATCCACTGCATGATAGGGGACACCGCACATCGGCGCTCGTTCTTCCAATCCACAGCTTTTTCCAGTTAATGTTATCTCTAGTTCTTTCGAAACAGTCAGTGCGTCATCAAAAAACATTTCATAAAAATCGCCCAAACGGTAGAAGAGGATACAGTCGGGATACTGTTTTTTGGTTTCTATGTACTGCTGCATCATTGGTGTTAATTGTGCCACAATTTCATACTCCTTTTCTTAGTTTTTACTTCATTTGTCCTACTATTTATAGTTTAAATCGAAATGCGGCTATTTTCAACTATTTTTTTATTTTTTCTACAGAATATAAATTGAGTAAAGACGCCAAAATACAAAAAAAGGTCTGCTCCGGGCTCGCTTATACTTAGCTGACGACCCTCTGCAGACCTTTGATAGCACCATCCTCCTCCTTTATTCCTTTTCTAATAACCGTTCCAATTCCTCCCTTGCCTGCTTATAATTTTCAAATAAAATCCCAGAAAATCCACAAGCAATCGCTCCATCTACGTTTTCCTTTCTATCATCCAAAAACACCGCTTCCTTTGGCAAAATCTGATAAGTATCCGCTAAATATTGATAAATCCCCGGGTTAGGCTTTGTCATTTCTACCTGATAAGAAACGACAATCCCATCCACATCTGAAAGAAACGGATAAATCTTAGAATTTGCTTCAAAAGCCTGCTGACCATAATTCGAAAGAATAAATACCTGATACCCCCGCCGCTTTAATTCCAAAATCCAAAGATGCGAATATTCATATACTCCGGTAACTACTGTAATTTGATCCCAAAGTAAATCCACTTCCCGTTCCATTCCGGGTACTGCTTTTTTAAACAATTCTCGAATTTCTTGATTCCCAATCGGTTTTGCGTCACATTCTTCCCATAATCCCGAAAAAATATTTGCTTGAAACCGTTCGATCACTTCTTTGGAAAATCCAAGTTTTTTCATTCCTTCTATTGGATGAAATTCTACTAAAACTTTTCCTAAATCAAATACTACCGCTCGAATCATAATCAATCACATCCTTCTCCAATATAATAAAATCCTTTTGCTTCTGTCAGTTTCACCGGAACTATTTTCCCTATCAACTCCGCTCCTCCGACAAGATGAACAACAGTATTATTATTCAATCGTCCCGTTACCATTTCAGGATTTTGTATATTTTGTTCTTCTATCAGAACCAATTCTGTCTTTCCTAACGCCTTTTTCGTCAATTCAGAAGAAATTTTCTGCACTTCCATAAGAAGCCGTTCAAACCGCTCTTTTACTATTTCTTCCGGTATTTGATCCTCCATTTCGGCAGCAGGTGTACCAGATCGTTTAGAATAAATAAATGTAAATGCACTGTCATATCGAACCCGTCGAACTACATCCAGTGTTTCTAAAAAATCCTCTTCTGTTTCTCCGGGAAATCCAACAATAATATCCGTAGTAATTGAAATATCTGGCATCGCTGTCCGAATTTTTTCTACTAGTGCCAAATATTGTTCTTTTGTATACCGCCGATTCATTCTTTTTAAAATCCTTGTGCTTCCAGATTGAATCGGAAGATGAATCTGTCTGCATATTTTCTTAGACTGTGCCATTACCGCAATCAATTCATCCGACAAATCCTTTGGATGAGGTGTCATAAACCGAATCCGCTCTATTCCTTCCACTTCCTCTACTTTCTGTAAAAGCTGTGCAAAAGTAATCGGCTTTTCTAATGTTTTTCCATAAGAATTGACATTTTGTCCAAGCAGCATAATCTCTATTACCCCATCTGCTGCCAAATGCTCTATTTCACTAATAATATCCCCCGGCTCTCTGCTTCGCTCCCGCCCTCGAACATAAGGTACAATACAATAACTGCAGAAATTATTACAGCCAAACATAATATTCACACCAGATTTAAACAAAAACTTCCTTTGATTCGGCAAATCTTCTACAATTTTCTCCGTATCTGTCCAAACCTCAATTGTCTGCTTTTGTGTCTGAATCTGTCGATCTAAAAGTTCTGCCAACTGATAAATATTATGTGTGCCAAATACAATATCCACAAAACGATAACTTTTCTTAATCGTTTCTATTTCATCCTTTTCCTGCATCATACAGCCGCAAATTGCAATTTTCATCTTAGGATTTTTCCTTTTTAATGTCTGTAAAAATCCAAGTCTTCCATAAACCTTCTGATTTGCATTTTCCCGTACCGTACAAGTATTATAAATTACCAAATCTGCCTTTTCCGAATCATCTTCCTGATAGCCAATAGCTTTTAATACTCCCATCAGCTTTTCTGAATCCCGTGCATTCATCTGACACCCAAAGGTCTGAATACATGCGGTCGGGCGACGTTTGTTTTCCCTTTCAAACTCCCAAACCCACTCCCGGCATTTTGCCATAAAATAGTATTGCCTATCTGGTTCATTTACGGGAGGCTCTGCATTTATATCTATTTTATCGAAATCAATTTCATTATACATTTCTCTTAACTTTTCCCCTTTCTATCATATAGTTTAAATTTCCCACAGCAGAGGGGGACTTTTCCTTGAAAAGGACGCCAAAATTGGAAAAAAGGTCTGTACCAAATTCGGAATAGACCTGCCTTCCGCTTTCTGCGTCCTCCCCATGAAAAAATTTATGAATCAATCCTTCTCTTATGGTCGAATCTGCCCATCCCCATAGATCACATATTTTAAAGTAGTCAATTCCTTCAATCCCATAGGTCCTCTGGCATGGAGTTTCTGTGTACTAATCCCAATCTCTGCTCCAAACCCAAATTCAAACCCATCCGTAAATCGAGTAGAAGCATTGACATAGACGGCTGCTGCATCAATCTCATTTAAAAATCGCTCTGCATGTCGATAATCCTGTGTAATAATCGCCTCTGAATGTTTTGTATTATATCGATTGATATGTACAATCGCCTCCTCAAATGTATCCACAATTTTCAAAGAAATAATATAATCCAAATATTCTGTTCCCCAATCTTCTTCTGTAGCTGCCGTAATCGAAGGCAAAATCTCTCTAGCCCGTTCATCCCCTCGAATCTCGACCTGCTTCTGATCCAGCCTCTCTTTTAACAAAGGCAAAAAATCAGATGCAATCTTTGCACTTACCACAAGTGATTCACAGGCATTGCAGACACCGATTCGCTGAGTTTTCGCATTATCAATAATCTCTAATGCCATCTTAAAGTCAGCCGTATCATCCACAAAAACATGGCAATTCCCTGTTCCGGTTTCAATTACAGGAATCGTACTATTCTCTAAAACCGACTGAATCAGCCCTGCACTTCCACGAGGAATCAATACATCCACATAAGAGTTCATCCGCATCAATTCCAAAGTGGTTTCCCGCTTTGTATCCGTAATCAAAAGAAGTGCATCCTCCGGCAGTCCCTCTTTTTTTAGTGCCTCCCGAATCACCTCCACAATTTTTTGATTCGAATAAATCGCATCACTTCCTCCCTTTAAAATACAAACATTCCCGGACTTAAAACAAAGCCCAAATGCATCCGCCGTCACATTCGGTCTGGCTTCATAAATAATTCCAATCACACCAAGAGGAACTCTTCTCTGTCCTATCCGAAGCCCATTCGGACGAAGTTTCATCCCGACCCCTTCTCCAATCGGATCTTCCAAATCAGCTACCTGCAAAAGCCCTTCTGCCATCCCCTTTACCCGTTCTTCAGAAAGCCGAAGCCGATCCAAAAGAGCTGCTCGCATCCCATTCTCCTTTGCCCGCAAAAGATCCATTTCATTTGCATCCAAAATTTCAGCCATACTCTGTACCAAAGCCGCTGCCGCCGCCCGAAGCCCCCTATTTTTCTCTATACATCCCAAAAGAGCAACCATAGGTTCTGCTGCCTTCGCTCGAATCCCCAACTCTTTTAACATAAAATTTCCTCCTCTTATCTTTTTATCAAACTTATTTCCATCTCTTATTTTCCATTTAATGCTGCAAAATCTGAACACTGCTTTCCGTCAAAATCAAATCTGGCTGTATATCAAACACCTCAAAAGGAACTTTTTGAAACACCTGAAACTGATAAGCCAAAGCAATTTTAAAATGCCGATTCGGACGTTCCAAATAACGGTCATAATACCCACCCCCATATCCAATCCGATGATTTTCCCGATCAAAAGCAACTCCGGGCATAATCAAAAGCGCATCCATATCCTCAGCTAAAACTCCACCAACCGGTTCAAGCACCCCATAAGTCCCCGGCTGCAGCATATGATACCCCTCAAAATAATAAAACTCCACCATTCCATGTTCCACCCGAGGCACAGCCACCCTCTTTCCGTCACTAAGTGCCCGCCGAATAATTGGCTTTGTCTTTACTTCATTTCGAAAATCAATATAACAATATATTGTATCCGCCCTCTTATATTCCTCCATCTGAAGCAGCCTTTCAGAAATAGCAATACTCTTCATCACAGCACTTTCTTCCGATAAAGACATCCGATACCCCCGTACCACCTTACGAATCTCTTCCTTCGATACCATCATATCACTAATTATCCTTTCTTACTTTTGATAACTCCGTAATCGTTCCGTCAGCCTCCTGTATCAACACCGAATCTAACGTACTCTTCAAATTACTCTTCATAGCCTGAATATACTCATAACGAAGCACAGCCTGTTCCTTCTTCTCCTCCTCCGTCAATCCCTCTCGACGAGATTTATGATACAACTCATTAATCCGTGCAATTTTTTGACTATCCATAAACACCTCCAAAAATCATTTACAAACCAAAATCAAAATTATCTGCAAACTTTCAAAAATAACAATTCCATCCCCATTATACAAAACCTATCTCCAATATTATTCCACAAACAAGCAAAGTCCCTCCTCCTCAAAAACTACCGCATACACCTTCCCCTTCTCCCGCAAAACCCGCTCCTTCCCCGGCAGCAAATATACCTCACACCAACACTTCCCTTTTCCAAAAAGCATCTTTTTCTGCACTTCTTCCACCACAGCAATTCCCCGATCTATCTGAAAAATCTGCTGTTCTTTTTCAAAAGAAAATTCCCCGCATCGTTTCCGTATATTATAAAAAGAGCTTCCATCCTCCGTATCCCGCCTGATATAAGGCACAGATCGAATCACAAAAGTATCCGCTGCCTGCTCTGCTGCTGTAATACCGGCTTTCTCACAAATCTCAGCCTTTTTTTCTTTATAATGATAAAAAACAACCTCTTCCTTTTCTTCCTGTAAAAATACTTTGGAATACATCAAAACCTCATCTTCCACATGCATATGAACCAATGTCTTATCCCATCTGGTTTCCTCTATCACATCCATATAGACCGTTTTTTGTTTTAATAAAATATCCGATATCATCTGCTGAATATTTAAAAATCCAATCCGCTCAGGATAGACTTCCCGTTCTGCCAACAGTTGATACCGATTTTCTTCCAAAAGATTTACCCCTGTCTTAACTGCACAAACATTTTTTGTTACCATCTGCATCTGTTCGATTCCCGCCTGAGAAAACCAAACATCTGTTACAGGAATTGCCTTCTTCTCTTCCACACTATACAGCTTTAATTCAAAATCCAAAAAACCGGAATAGCTTTCTGTTTCATTACTTTTTACATACATATATTGAACCAGCAGATAATTTTCATTCAATAAAAATACTACCGTCTTTTTATGCGAAGAATATAAAAGCATATTTTCCTTATCTTCATAAAGAAGTTCCACTGCTTTCGTCTGATCCTGATAGCGATACAATTCTACTTTTATCAGATCCTTTTCTATCATATGACAACTGGTAAAATAACAGCACCCCTCTGATGGCTGCAGTACCCGAATATCCCAAATCGAATATTTTACAATATTTGGTGCTATTTCTTCTTTTTGATTTTGTACAATATCATACACCTCAAACCGTTTCGAAAGATATTCTCCCAATCGTTTCTCTCCGTCTGATATACATAAAAACCGATCCTGACCCAACGGCAGATAGCTGCTTCCTTTCTGACTTTTTACAATACGTATCTCCATGCACCCTCCATTTATTTTGTAATTTTGCACGTTAATCCGCCAGATAATCCAACAAATCAAAATCTTTGTTCTTATGGGCAAGAAACAACGTTCCAATCCGTTCTCCACGTAAAATCCGATAAATAACACCGGTATCCTTTGCATTTGCAATTACCATATCTGCTCCAGAATCTGTAGCAATTCGGGCAGCCGCAATCTTTGCTGACATTCCGCCAGTCCCTACCGATCCAATCGAATTCTTTCCCATCTTTAACAATTCTTCTGTAATCTCCGGCACAAAATCCACAAACTCTGCACTGGGATTTTGATTAGGATCATCGGTAAATAACCCGTCAATATCAGACAATAAAATCAAAAGATCGGCTCGAATCAACCCTGCCACAATCGCAGAAAGGCGATCATTATCTCCAAACTCAATCTCATATGTAGAAACTGTATCATTTTCATTGACAATCGGAATCACGCCAAGCTGCAGCAGCTCTTCAAATGTATTTCTGGCATTATATCTGGAAAGTTCATTTACCATTGTTGTTTTTGTAATCAAAATCTGCGCTGAAAGCTGTCCATACTCGGCAAATAACTTTTGATAAATCATCATTAAATTAGCTTGTCCCACCGCTGCACAAGCCTGCTTTAAAGAAATTTTCTTTGGACGCTCCATCAACCCTAACGACTTTCTCCCTACCGCAATCGCCCCGGAAGAAACCAGTACAACGTCCATTCCCTGATTGCGAAGATCACAAAGCGTTCGAACCAGTTTCTCTAATTTCTGCATATTTAAATTTCCGGTAATCTCATGTGTCAGTGAGGAAGAACCAATCTTAACCACAACACGTTTTTTATTTTTTAACCGTTCCCTCTCTGTTTCATTCATAATAAAATTTCTTTTCCTCCTTTTTTATCCCTTATTTTATGTCTTATTTTAACGGAGCATACTTTACCGCAATCGCCTCTGCTATCCTTATTCCGTCCATAGCCGCAGAAGTAATTCCTCCTGCATAGCCAGCTCCCTCTCCGCAGGGATAAAGCCCCAATATACTGCTTTCCATTTTCGTATTTCTCCAGATACGAACCGGTGAAGATGTCCGGCTCTCGACTCCAAGCAAAAGTGCATCTTCCCGGTCAAATCCTGCGATCTTTTTACCAAAATCCGAAATTCCTTCTTCCAGTGCCTGACAAATCTCCAAAGGAAGCACATCTTTTAGATTGGCAAATGCATACCCTCCTTTTACATTTGGCAAAACTCCTCCCAGCCGCTCTGACCTTTGATTCTTTTTTAAATCTCCATATAGCTGCAAAGGAATCTTTCCATTTCCTGCAAGATAAGCCGCTTCTTCTAACTGTCTTTGAAAAGCAATCCCAGAAAGCACAGAATCCCCCGGAAAATCCTTTGGCGTTACAGATACAATCAATGCACTGTTTGCATTTTCTCCATTTCTGTCATAATAACTCATCCCATTTACTGCAAGCCGCCCCTCCTCAGAAGAAGCATCCACTACATATCCGCCCGGACACATACAAAAAGAATAAACATCCCTGCCATTTGAAGCATGATAAGTCAGCTTATAATCTGCCGCCGAAAGACCGTCCACTTTCTCCGCTCCATACTGAGCCAAATTAATCTGTTTCTGCGGATGTTCAATTCGAATACCAACAGCAAATGCCTTTGCCGACATTAAAACTGCTGCCTTTTCCAACATAGCAAATGTATCTCTTGCACTGTGTCCAATCGCAAGCACTGCTGCCTGACAAGGAATCCGTTCTCTGTCATTTACTATCACCGCCTGAAGAACTCTCTCTTTTTCCGCTGCTATTGTTTCAAATCCCGTTACCTGACTCAGAAACCGAACCTCGCCCCCATATCCTTCTATCTGCTGTCGAATGGTTTTTACCACCTGACGCAATCGATCCGTTCCGATATGCGGCTTATTTTGATAAAGAATTTCCTTTGGTGCTCCAGCATCTGCCAACACTTCCAACACTTTTCGATTTCTTCCATCTACATCCTTTACCAAAGTATTTAACTTTCCATCCGAAAATGTTCCCGCACCGCCCTCTCCAAACTGCACATTCGAAGAAAGATGCAGTCCTTTCCCCTCCCAAAACTCTGCCACTGTACGAGTGCGGGAATCCACATCTTCTCCTCTTTCCAAAATCAAAGGACAATACCCATGTTCCGCAAGAAAAAGCCCGCAAAATAACCCAGCCGGACCACTCCCAATCACAATAGGACGGTTTTTCAGCTTCTGTTTACCACAACTAGGAAATTGATAACTCCTCTCCGTAACCAGACTAATATTTGCCGACTTTTTTATTTTTCGCAGAACGTCTGCCTCATTTATCACTTTTACATCTACAGAATAAACTAACTTTATAAAAGGCTTCTTTCTGGCATCAATCGAACTTTTTACAATACGCCACATCTTTAACTGCTCTTTTTTTATCCGCAAAACAGACAAAATCTTTTCTTCTAACTGTCCCATTGAATGAGTAGGTTCTAATTTTATCTGCTGTATCCGTATCACATTTCTCACCACACTCTCTAAACGGAAATACCCTTTCCCGCTAAAAATCCACTAGACCAAGCCCACTGCAGATTATATCCTCCGCACGCCCCATCCACATCCAAGATTTCTCCCGCAAAATAAAGCCCCTTCCTCTTTTTCGACTCCAATGTCTGTGCCTTCACTTCCTGCGTATCCACTCCGCCGGAACAGACCTGTGCCTGCTCCATTCCCCGATACCCCGTCATAACAACCAAAAATGTTTTTAAACAAGAAAGCAGCCGTTCCAACGATTCATCCGATACAGTCCGCTTGCCCCGCTCCACTTTTGCACAAGCCAAAATCTCCAGCACAACCTTACGATTTAAAAAGCCCGTCAGCACTTCTTCTATCGTCTTTTGATAATGCCCTAACTGCCGCAATATTAATTTTCTGCAATCCTCTTTTTCCAAATCTGGCAAAAAATCAATCTCCACCCAAACCTTTTCTCCCTTTTCAAAAGCCCGAACCGCATATCGGCTAAATTGAAAAACCGGAATACCAGACAATCCATACTCCGTGATCTGCAATTCACCCCGCTCAGAAAAAACCTCCTTTTCCCCAATCCAAAGCCGTAAAACAGTTTCTGCCCGAACACCTGCCATTTTTTTCAATGCCTGTCCAAAATATCCGTCCTTTCCCACAATCGGACAAAGCGCAGGCAAAGGCGGTATCAAACGATGCCCTAAGCTTGCCGCCAAAGTATAGCCGCTTCCATCAGAACCGGTTTTTGGCGCTGCCATCGATCCAGTACAAAGAATCACCTGATTTCCGAAAAATTCCCGTCCATCCTTTAAAAAACAAGAAAATCCCTGTTTTTCCTGCTGTATGCTCTCTGCCCTTGCCTCTGTTTCGACCCTTACCCGAAGCCGTTCTACTTCTTTCTTTAAAATCAAAAGTACCGTAGCTGCCTGCCCCGAAAAAGGATAAAAATACCCGTTTTTCTCTTTTATCTGCATCCCAAGCTCCGAAAAAAACATTAAAGTATCTTCCCAAGTAAACTGTTCTAATGCAAATTTAGGAAATCCTTCCCGCTCTGTCCGATACCATGCTTCTAAAGGCTGCTGTATTCGATTCGTAAAATTACAACGTCCGTTCCCTGTAACCAAAATCTTCTTTCCAAGCGATTCCTTCTGTTCTAACACAATCACTTTATTTCCCTGTCTGGCAGCAGAAATAGCTGCCATCATACCAGAAGCTCCACCACCAACAACAATGACTTTTCGCTTTTCTCTTATCATTTCAGCATCCCTTCTCTATCCTAAAAAAATGTACAATAGAAAATTTCAAAACGATACATATTGTATTATACTCCTGTACTGTAAAATCAGCAAGTATAAGATACTTTTCCTTCAAATAAGACAGGTGGGCGGACGCCAGATGCGGAAACTATGGGCAGCCTGCTGTTCCGCTCTCCAAAAAGCAAGAAGTTCTAAGACTTCTGCATCATAGTACATCCAACCGTACAGACCGGGGCGCAATTCGCCCTTATGGTAGTCAAAACTTTACTGGCATACCAAAGGATATAATCCACTGCAATAAGATAGCTTCTCTTTTATACGGGCTAAACACACCCCTTTTTTTGCATATCCTGCATAGAAGCAGGATATGCAAAAAATCTTAGATTTTCAAGCAGAAGTCAAGAACTTCTAACTTTTTTCCAAAGTCACTGCAGGCTGCCCATAGTTTCCGCATCTGGCTGTTTCTTGACCCCGAAACAAAAAAAGAATAGCATCCAAACTAGTTTGTGCCTATCCCGATTCAAAATAAACGTTGACAGTTTCTACTATTATTCAACCATAATCAATAGCTATATCTAAGAGTTCTCATTTCCCGTTGACACGGCACGTTGCACTACATACAACGAACATGTTACTATTTTTCGGTCTGGGGTACACAGCCGAAAGCCCAAGGGAGTGCTATGCAGGGTCATCATTTCCCGTCGGCA
>CAJUGZ010000084.1 GCA_910585855.1 uncultured Lachnospiraceae bacterium
TGCAGGCTGCCCACCGTTTTCGAATCTGGCTGTTTCTTGACCCCGGAACAAAAAAGAAAAAAAGTATCTAAGCTTTACGGAAGATTTGTTCTGTAATAAAATATAATTTCTGCTGTGCTTCAATCAACAGCGAGAGGCGCAAACTGCCTCTTGCGTCCGGTGAAAAAAACTCCTTTTCGGCAGCATCCTATCTTCAAAAGCCGAATGAAAGATAGAAACAGGATAAACTTACCAAATTGTAAACGTGTGAAATCGTTAATTGGTATGTGAGCTTTCGTTTGAAATTATTATAAAAATGGGTCATTTTATAAAAATTTTACTTTGTAAGTTTATCTTGATGTGAAGAAATGATTTAATTGCGTTTGTTTTGATAATGGAATATAATTAGGAAGAGGCAGGAGATTTGAAATATAGAAGGATAGATGGGAGTGGTTAAGAAAGGGAAAATGTGGCTGATTTCTGTTGATATAAAGTGTAAGAAGGAGAAAACGGTTGAATGACAAATGTTATTAATTCAAGTGAACAAATGATTGAGAAAATTAATGAAGTTCTTCAGAACAAAAAAAATGCAGTAGTTAATATTGTCAATGATAAGCTGACAATATCGGTTTTCTCTTTATTAGAAAAGAATTTGCATAATGTAAAAGAGATAAATTTTGTAATACGTGATGTAAAATTTTTGCCTCATCAGACAGAGATTGCACATGAATTTGAAATTAATCCTACGGATATATTATTTAATTCATATGATATTACAGAAAAAAATAAATTGCAGCATTTTTCAAAAGCCCGAAATATGCATGATTTTATAGAGAAACATGTTAATATTCGTAAGGTAAACGCAGGAGTTCGCATTGGTGGGAATGTTCTGATTATTGATGAAGATTTTATGATTCAAGGTTCATCTTCATTGGAGGTATCGAAAAAGATGAATAGAGAATCGTTTAATAGTATTAATTTTGATACTATTTTAAATGGCAGTGCTGATAGAGAACAGATTATAGGTGCTTTAAATACGTTTAAACAGATTTGGTTTAATGAGCGAGTGTCTGTAGATTATAAAGAAGAATTATTGGCTAGTCTGCGGTATGTATATAAAGAACATTCATCGGAATTTTTGTATTATTTTACTTTGAATGAATTATTTGGAAACCAGTTGGATATTGGTGTAGAACGATTTGAGAGGGATAGTACGAGATTTAAGAAAACAGAAATTTGGAATGCATTATATGACTTTCAAAAGGACTGTGTTGTATCGGCAATTCGTAAGCTGAATACTTATGGTGGATGTATCATTGCGGATTCTGTTGGTCTTGGAAAGACATTTGAAGCTCTTGCCATTATTAAATATTTTGAGATTGGGATGAACAGGGTATTGGTTCTTACACCAGCAAAATTGTACGATAATTGGAACTCATTTCGAGGAGATTATAAAGATTCATTCTTACACGAAACTTTTAATTACAGAATTATGTTCCATACTGATTTGTCCAGATATAGCGGGATGTCACGTTCAGGACAGGATTTAAAAAAGTTTGACTGGGGATTATATGATCTTGTTGTGATTGATGAATCTCATAATTTTAGAAATCGTAACGACAGATATGATGAGAATGATCAACTTATTATGACACGTTATGCAAGACTGATGCAGGATGTTATTAAACATGGTAATAATAATACAAAGGTGCTTATGTTATCAGCAACACCCGTTAATAATAGTTTGGTTGATTTGAAGAATCAGATCAGTATTATTACAGGAGATAAGGACTATGCCTTCGCAGAAGAAGGCATTTCCAGTATAGATAATCTTTTAAGAAAAACATCTGCCTGTATCAATGCATGGGAAAAACAGCCTGCACATAAGAAAGAAGAACTGTTAGATAGCCTGCCATCGGATTTTTATAAATTGCTGGAGCTTATGACAATTTCCAGAAGTCGAAAGCACATTACAAATTACTATGGCAATAATGGTGTAGGACAGTTCCCCAATAAGAATGAACCAAAAACGTTAAATAGTGATATTGACACCAAGGGGGAATTGCTTAATTTTAAGGCAACGAATGAACTGTTGGAGGCTCTTATTTTAAGTGTGTATACGCCTACAAGATATATCAGAGAAGATTGTAAAAAGATATATCTTCAGAAATATTCATTAATCGGAAAACATGGTGGGCGAATGGAGTTTGATACACAATCCAGAGGCATGATTATTTTACATAGATTTAATCTCTTTAAGCGGCTGGAAAGTTCTGTGTATTCGTTTGAGGAAACATTGCGCAGGCTTTTGGTACGTATTGAACGAACAGAGCAATTATTATTAAGAGGAAGCGGACAGCTTGACGAGGAGAATGGAGAACTGGAAGATGAAGAATTATACTTGGAAGGAAAGTATGAGATAGATGTAAAGCATCTTCGTGTGGATGATTATCTGGATGACTTGACAAGCGATAAATATATTATTCAACAAATTCATAAGAATGCGAAACGGATTTTGGATGAGAGGCGAGATCAGAAATTACAAGATCTTCGAGAGATTCTTATCAATAAAGTAACAGAAACTCCTTATAATACAGATAATTGTAAAATATTGATTTTTACGGCATTTGCTGATACGGCAGATTATTTGTATCGTGAACTTGCAAACTTTATAAAAGAGTATGGCATATATACTGCCTGTATTACAGGAAAAGATATCCGATGCAATAATCGTAATGTGGATGCAGATTTTAATTCCGTATTATGTGCATTCTCTCCGATGTCAAAAATGAAAAAGGAGATTCCGGTAGAGGAACGGATTGACCTGCTAATTGGCACAGACTGTATATCGGAAGGGCAGAATTTGCAAGATTGTGACACGGTGATTAATTATGACATTCAGTGGAATCCGGTGTCATTGATTCAGAGATTTGGTCGTATTGACAGAATTGGAAGTAAAAATACCAATATTCAGATGATAAATTTCTTTCCAGCTATGGAATTGAATGAGTATTTAGGATTGGAGCAACGGGTTAAGGGAAAGATGATAACGATGAATTTGGTATCAACAGGCGATGAAGATATTCTGACTCCTGAAATGAATGATTTTAATTTTAGAAAGCGGCAACTGGAGAGATTGCAGCAGGAAGTGATTGATATAGAAGAGGCAAGTGAGAATATTTCCCTTACAGACCTTAATATGAATGAATATCTAAATGAATTATCAGAATATATCCACTCTGTGCCAGAGATTAAAAAAGTTCCAAGAGGTATTTATTCTGTTACAGATGGTAAGCATACAGGAGTGCTTTTTTGTTTTAAGCATCGTAATGATATGGACAAACCGAAGTCAGATAGTTCGTTGTATCCATATTATCTGATTTATATATTAAATGATGGTACAGTGTTATATGGTAATGGACAAGCCAGAGAAGTGGTTAAGCAGTTTAGAAAGTTATGTTATGGTAAAAGCGTGCCTGTTATGGAGTTGTTTGGAAAATTTTTTGAGCGGACAAAGAATGTTACAAAGATGGAGTTTTACTCAGAATTGTTAAATAAAGCGATTCGATCTATTAAAGGAGAGGAAGAATCTAAAGCTGTTCAGATGATGTTTGATTTTGGCGGATTTAACAATTCATTTGCAGAAGAAACTATGGATGATTTTGAATTGGTTTCTTTTTTGGTAGTGGAATAATTTTCTTGATATACTGCAGATTATTGTGAAAAAAGGAAAGAAATATCATGTTTAATATACCAGAGCATTATAAAGTTGGCGTAAAATTAGCTTTGAAAGATTTTATACCAAAAAATTTAAAGTTAGATGACAGAAAGCGTATTAAAGATACAGTGAAAGAGGTAAAACTTATGTATCAGATTGCAGGAGAAGAGATTCCTTCTGTAGTGAATGATAAATACAGATGTGAAGCAATTCAGTTTTATGATATGGAACTGCAAAATATGAAAGCAGCATCTTATTTGGCATTTACTTATCAGAATCTGATTAAACCTTTATGTATTTTTCATATGTATGATTCGCAGTATGAATTATATTCATTTGCAATTAAGCGGTTGAATCAGATAGATGAAAGCCAGATTGTGATTGAAGATAGTATTTTAACAGAAAATTATCCAGTGGGATTGCCAGATGATGGAAGAAACAGATTACTGAAATATTTGGATTATGTGCAGATAAAGAATAAGACAAATAAGGTAGATTTGTATAAGGAATGGTTTTACAGAACTTATATGATAATGAATAAAAGTGCATATTCCAATATAGAGCTTATTTTAGATGGAAACGGGTGGTATGATAGTGAACATATGGAACGGGTGTATACATATTATAAGAAGTTGGTTGATACAAAAAATATGTTGAAAAAAGCGGTAACTGGTGCTGAAAAAATGAATCTGAATAAGGAAATAAAAAAGATAATACAGAATTTAAATGAAAGCAATGTGATATAGAATTGTTTTAATATAATCTATGGAGGTATTCTATATGGAATACAAAAAAGTACAGCAGAGAATGAATGATATAGTGGGTGATAATGTTAAGAAATTGGCACAGTTATTTCCATCAGCGGTTAAGGATGGAGAGGTTGATTTTGATGCATTGAAAGAGGAATTAGGACAGTTTACAGAAGTAGGCAGTGAGAAATATGAGTTGACATGGGCTGGGAAAAAGAATGCGAAGAAGATTGCGCAGGAAGATATTGTGGGAAGGACATTGAAGTTTATTCCAGAGGATAGTAAGAATGCAGATACTACGGAAAACTTGTATATTGAAGGGGATAATTTGGAAGTATTAAAATTGCTTCGACAAAATTATTATGGTGCGATTAAGATGATTTATATTGATCCACCATATAATACAGGGAATGATTTTGTGTATAATGATTCATTTGGAATGAATAAAGAAGATTTGGATATCGCAGAAGGTAACATAGATATAACAGGGGAGAGATATGTAGTTAATGGTAAATCACATAATAAGTATCATGCCAATTGGTTAAGTATGATGTATCCACGCTTGAAAGTTGCAAAAGATTTGCTAACGGATGATGGAATTATATTTGTGAGTATTGATGATATTGAAGTAAAAAATATGATAAAAATATGTGATGAAATATTTGGCGAAGAAAATCGTATTGAAACTATAGTATGGAAAAATAAGTATGGAGCAGGAGCTAAAACCGTAGGTTTTATAAGTGTTCACGAATATATTCTTTGTTATAGTAAGTTCCCAATTTTCGATTTAACATCAGAATTAGATGAAGAAGGACAAAGAAGATTTAATAAACAAGATGATAAATATGCTGTTCGTGGTGGATATATGACACAGCCTTTGATGACGAATAGTTTAGGAGATCGACCTAACTTGATGTACACTATTGAATATAATGGGATAACTATTGTTCCACATAAGCAGTGGATATGGGGTAAAGAACGATTGTTAGATGCTATAAGCAAGGATGAGGTGGAATTTAATTTGCAAAGTGATGGTTCGTATTCGGTTCGTTCAAAGTCTTATTTGTATGATGAGAATGGAGTTATAAGACGAGGAAAGCCAGTTTCTATTTTAAATGGACCTTTTAATCAGGAAGGAACACAAGATATTAGAAAATTGTTTGAGGATAAATCTGTATTTGACTTTACCAAACCAAGTGCTTTAATAGAATTTTTATTGTCATTACAGATTAATGGAAACGAATCAAATGATTTTATAGTAATGGATTTTTTTAGTGGTTCTGCTACAACTGCGCAGGCAGTGATGAAATTAAATTGTAAGGATAATGGAAAAAGAAAATGGATAATGGTTCAGTTAGATGAAAAATGCAATGAGGGTACAAATGCATATAAGAGCGGATTTAGTAATATTGCAGAAATTGCTAAAGAACGTATTCGTCGGGCAGGAGAGAATCTTAAACAGGAAAATCCAGAAGCTGATATAGATATTGGATTTAAGGTATTTCGTGTTGCAGATACTAATATTAAATGGAATTCTTTAATTAATATGGGACAATTAGATTTAAATCAGATTGAAAGCGACCCTGATTCTATAGATTTTATGCCTGGTGTAAAGGATGTGGATATTGTGTATGAATTAATGTTAAGACAGAAAAATGTTCCGTTGTCATCAAAAATGGAACGTATTTTTTTTCGGGGGGGTATCGGCGTACTTATCTTTATGCGGATAGTTATTTGGTTTGCCTTGAAACAAAGATTACAGAGGAATTAATTGATAAACTGGCAGGGATTGATCCGCTGCCGATAAAATTCATTTTCAGAGACTCGGCATTCCAAGATGATATCGCATTAAAAGATGAAACGTTTCGCAGACTAAAGGCATTGATAGAAAAAAATAATGGAATGAATAAGATGGCATATACAGTAGAGTTTATCTGATATTTAAGAGATATCTGATTTACTTGTAGTATGCAAAAGTAGGTTTTAAGAAATTGCACATTTTAAGAGTCATAGTGCTGAAAATGAAGAGATTGGAGGACACTATGGAATATAAAAAAGTAAATCAGAATATTGGAAATGTAGTAAATGAGCAGGTAAAAAAACTGGCACAGTTATTTCCGGCGGCAGTGAAAGATGGGGAAGTAGATTTTCAGGCGTTAAAGGAAGAATTGGGACAGTTTGAGGGTACAGGGAATGAGAAGTATGAATTGACATGGGCTGGTAAGAAAAATGCAAAGAAGATTGCGCAGGAAGATATTGTAGGAAAGACATTGAAATTTATTCCGGAGGATAGTAAGAATGTAGATACTACGGAGAATCTTTATATTGAAGGGGATAATTTAGAGGTATTGAAGTTATTGCGACAAAACTACTATGGAGCAGTAAAACTGATTTATATAGATCCACCATATAATACGGGAAATGATTTTGTATATAATGATTCATTTGTAATGGAACAGACAAAAAGCGATTTTGCAGAGGGGGTTGCAAGTGAATTAGGAGAGAAATATGTAATAAATAAGGAATCACAAAATAGATATCATGCAAGATGGCTTAATATGATGTATCCTCGACTTAAGATAGCAAGAGATTTTTTGAGGGATGATGGAGTTATATTTATCTCAATTGATGATAATGAACAAGAAAATTTAAAAGAGATATGTGATGAAATTTTTGGAAACAATAATTTTGCAGCACAGATTGTATGGGAGAGATCATTTGCACCTGTAAATTTAAAAAAACATTTTTCTGAGAGTCATGATTATATTTTGTGTTATGCAAAAAATTTTGCAGAATTTTCATGTAATGGATTGCCTAGAAACAATGAAAGTGATTCAAGATATTCTAATCCAGATAATGATATGCGAGGACCGTGGACTGCTGGAGATTTGTCAGTTGGACCAGTCATTGAATCTAAAGTATATGAAATAATAACTCCAAGTGGAAGAATTGTTTTGCCGCCAAGTGGATATTGCTGGAGATTGGATCAGAAGACGTTTTATGAATATGTGAAAGATAATAGGATTTGGTTTGGTGAGAATGGAAATAATGTTCCTAGAATTAAGAGATTTTTATCAGAAGTAAAACAGGGTATAACTCCTATGACTATATGGAAATATCAAGATGTAGGACATTCTCAAGATGCAACAAAAGCACTAAAGAGATTATTTGATGATAAATTATATTTTGATTATCCGAAACCAGTTGATTTGATAAAGCGTTGTATGCAATTATATACAGATGATAATAGTGTGATTCTAGATTTTTTTTCTGGTTCTGCAACGACTGCTCAAGCTGTAATGCAGTTAAATGCGGATACAAATGGAAATCGTAAATATATTTTAATTCAGCTGCCGGAAGAAACAGACAAGAAGAGTATCGCATATAATGATGGTTATAAAAATATATGTGATATAGGTAAAGAAAGAATAAGGCGTGCAGGAGAAAAGATAAGGCGAGAAAATCCAAATGCAACTATTGATATAGGATTTAAGGTATTTCGGGTTGCGGATACGAATATTAAGTGGAATTCGCTTATGGACGCAGGACAGTTAGATTTAGCACAGATGGAAACTACACCTGATCTTGTAGATTTTACACCTGATGCCAAAGATGTGGATATTGTTTATGAATTAATGCTCAGACAACGAAATATTCCGTTGTCAGAAACTTTAGAACAATTATCAGATATTGGCAGTCGTACCTATTTATATGCAGGCAGTTATTTAGTATGTCTTGAAACAGAGATTACAACAGAACTTATAAACAAGCTGGCAGGGCTTGATCCAACGCCGATTAAGTTTATTTTCAGAGATTCTGCATTTAAAGATGATATAGCGTTGAAAGACGAAACATTTAGAACACTGAAGGCTTTTGTAGAAAAGAATGTAGGAAACAGTAAAATTACATATACAGTAGAGTTTATTTAACTCAAAAGGAGTGAAAGATGGTTAAAGTGACGAAAGATGTCATTGAATTTTTAGGATTATGGGAAATGTTGCATAATTTTAAACCCATCGAATTCGAGGGGTTTATTTCAAGAATAGGAGGCAGAGAAGATGGCTGACCGTATTAAATTTCAGTTTGATGAAGATCTTGATTATCAGCTGCAGGCTGTCAGATCTGCAGTCGAATTGTTTAAAGGATTATCTAGACGAATAGATGGTATCTATCGCCCAAACCGTATTCGTAAAATAGGTGAAGGTGATCCAGTAAGAAACAATGATATTGTAGTAGGCTCTAGATTATTGGAAAATTTAAGGCGTGTACAGCTACAAAACAATTTGTTCGCTGATTCCGTATTGGCAGAGGGGAATAATTTTACAATAGAAATGGAAACTGGTACGGGTAAAACTTACGTATATCTTCGTACTATACTGGAGTTGTATAAAGAGTATGGCTTTAAGAAGTTTATGGTAGTCGTGCCCTCTATTGCTATTCGCAAGGGTGTGGAAAAGTCAATGGAGCAGCTGCAGGATCATTTTAAAAGATTGTATAACATTGATATATCAAAACATAGCTTTATTTATGACAGTAATAATCCAAAACAGGTTAGTTCTAAGTTAGTAGAGAGCAATGATTTAAGTATCTGTGTTATGAATATTCAGGCATTTAATAAAGATACAAATAAAATAAGAACAGAAGATGAGTATGGGCAGATTCTTTGGGAAGATATCAAGTATATTAAACCAATTATTATTATTGATGAACCGCAGAAAATTGAAGGTACAAAGAGAAATAAATCTAAGTCTTTAAAGGCAATAGAAGAGTTACAGCCATTATTTACTTTACGATATTCTGCTACTCACAAACAGTTGTATAATCAGATTTACAAGCTGGACTCTTATAGTGCATATCAGAAAGAACTGGTAAAGAGAATTGAAGTAAAAACGGTGTATGGAGTGATTCCGAAAGATTATCCATATATTCGGTATTTATCGTTTACTTCTGATCTAAAGGCAAAAATTGAAATATTTTCACAGGAGCAGGGTGGTATTATTCGTTTTAAGACGTTTCGTGTCGGTGGCGGAGTATCGATTGAGGAACTGTCTGGTAATCTTTTACAGTATAAAGATATGCGTATTGCAGAAGAACCTCATAAGTTAAAACCATTACAGATTGCAACAAAAGAGAAAATAATAGAGTTAGAACAGGGACACAGTACATATGAAATTGAAAAGAATGAATCCATACGTATTCAAATAAGACTTGCAATTCAGAATCATTTTGTAAAACAGCTAAATATTTTAAGGACTGGCAAAAAAATTAAGACGCTTACTTTATTTTTTATTGATTCTGTGGATAAAGTCAGAGATAATACTGCTTCTGATGGAAGGGGAGAATATTTAAGGATTTTTGATGAAGAATATAAAAAGTATATATCACAAAATGCGGTTGAAATTGAGAAATATAAAGAATACTTTCCTGATTATAGGCATGTGCAGTCTGTTCGGGAAGGCTATTTTGCTTTAGATGTAAAGAAAAATGTGGTAGAAATCGATGGCTGGGATTCCTCTGTTGACGAAAGCAATTTAAAAATTAAGGCAAAATCTCAGGAAGATATTGATCGTGGCATTAGTCTGATTCTGGAAAAGAAAGATGAGTTAATATCTTTTGAAGAACCGCTTGCATTTATTTTTTCTCATTCGGCACTTCGGGAAGGTTGGGATAATCCAAATGTATTTACCTTGTGTACATTAAAGTCAGGCGGTTCTGAAATAGCGAAAAAGCAGGAAATAGGGAGAGGTTTAAGACTTCCGGTGGATATTACAGGGAATCGTTGTTTAGACCGTAGAATCAATGAACTTACTGTTATTGCAAATGATTATTATGACCATTTTGCAGCAGCATTACAAAAAGATTTTAATGATAATATGAATTTTGACAAGAATGAAGTTACTGCTGAGATTCTTATTTCTACATTGAAAACTGCTGGAATTCCACAGGAAAAAATTACACCAGAATTGGTAGATATATTGAAACAGGAGTTAATTTCTGCTGGTGTTATGAATGGAGAAAATATTTTAAAAGGTACATCATCTCATATTACGAAAATTTTTGATAATATGACTTTTGTTGATGATACACTTTATGAACATATGGAGAAAATTAAGCAACAATTTAAAGAATTGATGGTACAAAAAGGAACTAAGAAGATTGAAATTCGTAATGGAGATAATGAACAGCCGAAAAATAGTGTAAGAGCTTTTGTTTCAGAGGGTGAATTTCAACAAATTTATTTTGCTCTGAGAGAAAATCTTACGAAGCGTACTATGTATAAGTTCAAGATAGATAAAGATAAATTTATTGAAGATTGTGCATGGGAAATTAATCGTTATCTTATGTTTATGAAGTCAAAAAACGAGTATAAAGTGGAAGGCGGCAAAGCGAAATTTAATGAATCTGCAATGTTTATTATGGAAGATGTATCTTATGGAACGAAAGAGCTGGAAATTGAAGTTGATTCTGATCCAAAGAGTGATTTTGAGATTGTAAATTATATTATGTATCATACGATGCTGCCAAGGCTTGCTATATTTAAGATAATAAATGCTGTTAAGAAGAGAGAATTGCTGAATAATCAGGATATTTTGGATACCGTTACACAAAAGATATTAAAGATGCTAAATGATAGAAAAGCAGCAAATATTACATCCTATGAAGTGATAAAAGGATATGAGCTGGACAGTAGAAATATTTTTGAATGTGATACAATCAGTGAGGAAGATTTTAATGAAGAATGGCGAGTATTTCAGGCAAATGCAAATCGCAGTTCCGCAATGAATGAATATTACAAGATGGATAGCAAAGGTGAGAAAGAGTTTGCAGAGAGGCTGGAGAATAATCAGAATGTATTGTTGTTTACAAAGTTGAAAAAGGGAGGTTTTGTTATTGATACTCCTTATGGGAATTATTCTCCTGACTGGGCGATTGTATGTAGGAAAGATAGTTTGAACAGTCCAGAATTGGGAATTTATTTTATTGTTGAAACAAAAATTGATAAACAGGATAGTGACTTGCAGGAGGTAGAGCAAAACAAGATTCAATGTGGTAAGCTGCATTTTCAGGCGGTATCTGAGCAGATAAAATTTGGTTGGGTAAATAGTTATGAAGATTTTAGGCGGAAATTTGGAGTTGCGGAAAGCGAATAGAGGAAGTTTTGTTAATAAAATTTTGCCTAGCTTCAGCATATGATGCATCATTTGAATTTGGCTGTTTTTTGGCTTCTTAGGAAAATACAAAAAGAGAATGGAATTAGGTTAGGAATATTGACATAAAAAATGGTTTTGTGATTATTTGATTAATAGTAGGAGAAAATAATGAATGACAATCATAAATGAATTAGATTCTACCTATGGAATCTCTGATGAGGAATTAACAAGAAGATTTAGAGAATCTATAAGAATAGATAATGAAGTAAGAGAAATAAAGGGTTTGCTTATTGCAAGATATGACGATGAGATGAAGAAAGCATATCTTGAATATCCAGATGGAAGGCGTGAGTATGTAGGAAAATGATTTGGTAAGGCTGTCAGCAGCTAGTTGTGTTTGGTTTGTGGATAAAATAGGAGAGTGTAATAAAATGTATAAATATCAAGTTATTATGTATTGGTCAAAAGAGGATGATTGTTATATTACTGAAGTATCAGAGCTTCCGGGTTGTATGTCTGATGGAAAAACACCAGTAGAAGCTATGGAAAATACACAGGTGATTATTTCTGAATGGTTAGAATATGCTAAGGAAAGAGGTCAAGAGATTCCAGAACCAAGGGGAAAGTTAGAATTAAAATTACAATCAGTATAGAAGAATAGAATAAGAAATAAACAAAGTGCAAAATCTTATTGAATTATCAAGGTTTTTGCACTTTTTTTATATAGTAGAAAGAAGTTAGGATATTTATAATTAAACTTTGTATTTATTCTGATTATCAGATAGTTTTCACTTGACTGTCAGATTTGTATGGTAGAACAGATACTATAGAATAGCTGACAGAAAGGAAGATGAATGATGAGGAGTCGAATAGATTGGACAAGGGCAGCGGCTGTTTTTACGGCATTTGCTTGTGTGGTTGGGACAATGGGCTGCCAGAGTACACCAGTTGGTTTGGAAAATGAAAATAGGGTAGCGATGGAGGATACAAGCGAAAAGGAAGAAATAGGGGAATCGGTTTCCAATAGGGAGTTATTGAAAAAGAATTCATTGGAAACAGAAGAGATAGACAGTTGGAAATCGGAAGTATATCAGGAGATTGTGTTTGAAGGTGATCAAATTTCTGCTGCCGATGGAGTGATTGTGGAGGGAACTACGGTTACGATTACAGATGAGGGCGTTTATGTATTAAGCGGTGTGCTGAATAATGGACGAATTATAGTAAATGCTTCAAAGACGGATCGGGTGACTTTGGTTTGGAATGGAGCAAAGATTTTTTGTGAAGATGCTTCTCCCGTTTGCGTAGAGAAAGCAGATAAAACTATTTTTTATCTGGCAGATGGGACAGAAAATGTGATTTCAGATGGAGAAAATTATTTGTTTTTGGATGAGGAAACTGAGCCGGATGCAGCCGTTTTTGCAAAGGATGATTTGACAATAAAGGGGACAGGAAGTTTAAGCGTATATGCCAATTATTATGATGGGATTGTCTGTAAAAATGATTTAAAGATTACAGGAGGAACTCTTACAGTAGATGCTGTGCATCAGGGAATAAAAGGGAAGGACTCCTTAACAATCCAAGGGGGAACAATTTTGGTTCATGCAGGAGATGATGGAATAAAATCTTCGAATGAGGCAGGAGTAGAAGAGGATGGAAAAGAAGTAGGATGGGTAAAAATTGAAGGCGGGGATATTATAATAACAGCGAAAGATGATGCAGTTCATGCAGAATCGGATTTAATAATAAATGGCGGTAACATTACTATTACGGAAAGTTATGAGGGATTGGAAGGGGCATGTATTTATATTAATGATGGGGAAATTAGTCTGTATGCATCGGATGATGGCGTAAATGCGGCTGGGTATGCAGTAGAAAATACCATGTCAAACGAATGGGAAGAAAAGGAAATACCAGATGATAGAAGAGATATGGAAAAGAAAATGAATGAAGATGGGAAGAAAGATGGATGGGAGGAACTGCAGGATAAGCCGGAGTTTGATGGAACAAAGATGCCTAGATTTGATGAGGCAGGGGGAAATTGGGATAATAGGGGAATGGGAACGATATCAAGCGGCGGGTATTTGGAAATCAATGGGGGAAATTTATATATCAATGCACAGGGGGATGGTATTGATGCCAATGGCAGTATTGTAATGAATGGGGGAACGGTGAGGATAGATGGAACGGAAAGCGGCGGAGATAGTGCAATCGATTATGATGGTACATTTGAAATCAATGGAGGAGTTTTGGCTGGTGTGGGAAATGGTGCAATGGCACAGACAGCAACTTCTGATTCGAAGCAGGCTTGCATGGCAGTATATTTTGATACTATGCAGAAAGCAGAAAGTGTAATTACGGTATTAGATGATTCTGGGGAAGAGATTTTTTCTTATCAGCCGAAAAAGCAATATAATTTTTTTACTTTTAGTTCGGATCAGTTGATAATGGAAAATACTTATACTGTGTTGGTTGATCAGATAGAAATTCAAAGTTTTATTATGTCGGATAAAATTACAGTGGTGGGAGATGCTTTTTCAATGGGAGTGGGAGGTTTTGGAGGAGGATTTCATGGCAGGGATCACAATGGAATACCTAGAGAGGGAATGGAAGCAGAATCAGGAGAAATGCCGCTGATGCCGCCGGATAAAGTTCAGTAAGTTTTTTAAAATTTTCAAAGATTGATGAAAGCAAAAGAACTTTAATTAAGCTTTTGGATAAAGGATGCCGGAAAGGGTTGGCTTTCACCGGACGCCAGAGGCGGTTTGCTCCTGTCCTTTGCCTGCTCCGCTCCAAACGGTAAGAAAGTCTAGGGCTTCTGATTTCGGTTCATCCAACCGTACGAACCGGGGCGCAATTCGCCCTCACCAC
>CAJUGZ010000085.1 GCA_910585855.1 uncultured Lachnospiraceae bacterium
GCCCGAACGATAGGAAAGGATGGTCTTGTAGCTGAGAAAAACCTTCCTTATACCAGTTGCATTTCGGCTGTCATAAGGGCGAATTGCGCCCCGGTCTGTCTGGTTGGATGAAGGAAAAGGCAGAAGTCTTAGAACTTCTTGCTTTTTGGAAACCGGAACAGCAGGCTGCCCACCGTTTTCCAATCTGGCGTCCCCCTTTTCTGTAAAAACCGTACGCTGCCAGTGAGTTTCCATTTGAAAATTCTAAAAAGTTCTTCCCCTATCTTCTTGTAAAATTAAAAATTTATAAGTTTATTCTGTTCTTATGAAAATTTAGATTGACATTTAACTAATTTTTAAATAAAATAGAAGAAAACTAAGTTAAATTTTTTAATAGTATAAAGAAAACTCAAAGAAAGTAATTTTATCTGCGATTTTAATTTAAAAAATACGGAAAAAGAATATTGGAGAGAGGAGAAATAGCAGAAATGGGAATAAAATATAATGAAAAAAAGAAAATTTTTCAAATGAATACCCAGCATACTACATATTTGATTGGGATTACGAAAGAGGGATATATCGGTCATATTTATTATGGGAAAAGACTGCAAAAGGAGGGAAGCAGCTATCTTTTGCGTACAGAAGAAGCACCTTATACTCCTTCTGTAAATGAACGGGAAAAGATGGCATTTTTAGACTTTTTTCCTTTTGAATATCCGACTGGCGGAATCGGGGATTTTCGGGAGAGCTGTTTAGATGTCAGAGGGGAAAATGGAAGCATTGGCTGTGAGCTGTTGTTTTGCAATGGTTATATAGAGAAGGGAAAACCAGCTTTAATTGAGCTTCCGGCATCATTTGGTACAGAGGAAGAAGTAGAAACACTAGATTTGGTCTGTGAGGATAAGGTTTTAGAATTAAAGGTGGTGCTTTCTTATTCTGTATTTGAGGAATGTGATGTGATTACCAGAAGTGTTCGGATAGAGAATACAGGGACACAGGCATTAAAGCTGGAAAAGGTTTACAGTGCATGTCTGGATATGGACAATAAAGATTTTGAGATGGTGGCTTTAACAGGAAGCTGGGCAAGAGAACGCTATATCAGAAGAAATCCAGTACAGTATGGGAAACAGATGGTTTCTTCTGCAAGAGGGGAGTCAAGCCATCAGGAGCATCCGTTTTTGGCGTTGGTTACACCAAATACAACACAGGAAACCGGAGAAGTCTATGCGATGAATTTTGTTTATTCTGGAAATTTTATTGCACAGGCGGAGTTAAATCAGTTTGGGCAGATACGGATGGCAATGGGGATTCATTCGGACTATTTTTGCTGGAATTTAAAGGCAGGAGAGAGTTTTCAGGCACCGGAAGTGGTATTGACTTATTCTGCAGAGGGGCTTGGAAAGATGACCCGCCAGTTCCATGATTTTTATCGGAATCATTTGATTCGCAGTCCATATCAATATAAGAAACGACCAATATTGATTAATAATTGGGAAGCTACTTATTTTGATTTTAATTCAGACAAGCTGTTAGCGATTGCAAAAGAGGCAAAAAAAGCAGGAATTGAGATGCTGGTTATGGATGACGGCTGGTTTGGAAAACGAAATTTTGATGATAATTCGTTGGGGGATTGGACTGTCAATGAGGAAAAGATTACATCAGGGCTTTTGGATTTGGTAACAAAAGTAAAGGAATTGGGAATGGAATTTGGTATCTGGTTTGAGCCGGAGATGGTTTCACCGGATTCGGATCTCTATCGAAAACATCCAGATTGGGCAATTCAGATTCCGGGAAGACGTCCGACTATGTGCAGGATGCAGTATGTATTGGATTTGTCGAAACCGGAAGTGGTGGAATATGCCTATCAGTGTGTAGCTGATATTTTGAGAAGTGCGCCGATTTCTTATGTAAAGTGGGATATGAACCGTCAATTAAGCGATATTGGCAGCAGCTATTTGGGGAAGGACAGTCAGGGAGAACTGATGCATCGATATGTACTTGGACTGTATCAGATGCAGGAGCGTCTGGTAACAGAATTTCCAAATCTTTTGCTGGAGAACTGTTCTGGAGGCGGAGCAAGATTTGATGCAGGAATGTTGTATTACAGCCCTCAGATCTGGTGTTCAGATGATACCGATGCAATAGAAAGACTTCGGATTCAGGAGGGAACGGCATTGATTTATCCGCTTGCAACAATGGGAGCGCATATCAGTGACTGTCCGAATCACATTGTAGGAAGAAATACACCGTTTGAAACTAGAGGGCATGTGGCACTGGCAGGTACATTTGGCTATGAATTGGATATTACAAAGATTTCTGATAAAGAACGTCAGATGATACCAGAACAGGTGGAAATGTGTCATAAATATCAAAGTTTGATGCAGAGGGGTGATTATTACAGATTAGCTTCTTGGACGGAGAAAAAGCCGTATGACTGCTGGGAAGTGGCAGCAAAGGATAAAACAGAAGCGTTGGTAACATTTGTGCAGGTATTGGCAGAGCCAAATATACACAGCAGGGTGATTTATCTACGTGGATTGGAAGAGGATGCAGAGTACCAGCTAGAGGGGACGGAGGAAAGCTATACAGGAGAAGAATTGATGAGATGTGGGTATTTGATTCCTTCTCCGTTATCTCCAGATAAGAGAGGAGATTTCCAGAGCTGCTTATATCATTTTCTTAAAAAGTAAAAATAAGGAGAATTATGGGTAAAGTTAGACTTGCAGATATAGCCGAAGCGGTCGGCGTCAGTACCGTAACGGTACATAATGCACTGGGCGGGCAAAAGGGCGTCAGTGATGAACTGAGAGAGCGCATCCGAAGAACGGCGCAGGAGCTGGGCTATGAAAATAATAAGAAGGATAAAAATCAGGAAGAATTTCAAAAAATAGGGGTATTGATTGCAGAAAGATATTTGGGCAATCATATCAGTTATTACTGGAAGATCTATCAGGAACTGGCATTGGCAGCGGCGGAAAAGCAGTGTTATACTACAGTGGAAACCATAAAGCTGGATTTAAAAACACAGCTGCCGGAACTGCCGCAGATGGTGCTGCAAAATAAGATCGAGGGCATTATTATTATTGGAGAAATTGATAAACATTATATTAGACGATTAAAAAATGCTACTTCGATTCCAATGGTTTTTTTGGATTTTTATGATCGGGAATTGGCACAGGATGCAGTAATTGTAGATAATTTTTATGGAATGTATCAAATGACGGAAATTCTTTTTGAGCATGGATTAGAAGAAATCGGATTTATTGGGACGATTGATGCGACAAGCAGTATTATGGATCGGTACTGCGGATATATGAAAGCAATGACAGAACATAAGAAAAATGTTCATCCAGAATGGATTATTTCAGATAGAGATGAAGACGGACTGGTGGAGTTTGAACTGCCAAAGAGGCTGCCAAAGGCTTTTGTATGTAATTGTGATTTGGCAGCGGGGATGTTGGTAAATAAATTAAATGCCAGAGGACTTCGAGTACCGGAGGATATATCGGTGGTTGGATTTGACAATTTTCTTTATCCCGGGTATGCGGATATGAAGATTACGACTTATGAAGTCAATACACAGGCTATGGTTCGAGTGGCAATAAAAAAGTTGATAAAACAGTTTCGAAATCCTAATGCGGGGCGGGGGCTTGAGATTGTGTCTGGGCATGTTGTAATGAAAAACAGTGTTCGCAAATAAAGTTTTGGTGTGGGGACGCCAAACGCCCAAGAAAGGTCTGCTCCGAGCCCGCTTGCGCTTAGCATTTCTTATTTTTATAGCGGATACTAAGGTACTAAAATACAGCAACACAACACCTAAGTACCGACGGGAAATGATGACCTTGTGCAGACCTTACTTGGGTGTTTGGCTGTGCATCCCTTCAAAAAAGTAGAGTCGGAGTGATTTTCTCCGACTTTTGCTATACTGGGAACATTTTATTCATATTCTTTTGAAAAGATTCTTCTGTCATATTTGCCTGAATCGCCCCTTCTGTTAAAGATAATAAACCTTGTTTTACTAAAGAATAAAGTGTTTCTAGTTTTCCCTCTAGTTTTCCTTCCAATTTTCCTTCGTTTCGGATTTTTTCAATCAGTTCTGACATTTCTTTTTGACCCTCCTCTGTCTGTTTGTACCGACGTTTTCTGTCGGAGGTGATAGGAAATTTATTGTTATATGTTGTATCATTTGTAAATACTTGCATTAATTCAGAAACTTCTGAACCATCGTTTCCTTTTGCATTGATATAAATTTCTTCAAAACCATTTTCGACAACTTTTCCTGTTTCTCGAATGACACGATCGATATGGTAAAGGGAATGGTTTTCTTTAAATAGATCAAATTCGGAAAGAAAGATGACACATACATCTGGTACTTGTTCAAATTTTGTTCCCGGATCGGTTAAATTGGTAGTTAAGATAGCACCGTTATAGCGAACTCTTTTTTGGTGGTTGTCATCGTTGGCTTTTTGTACTTCAATATTGATTTGCTTTCCGCTGGAGAGAATACATTTGGCATCCAGAATTACCGAACGTCCCTGTAAATTAGTTCCAAAGTATTGTGGAGTTGTATCCAGTATGGTTAGATTTGGATCGGAAAGGAATACACGCAGAATTTCTTCACAGAATACTACTTCTTCTGCCATTTTTTGAAACATTAAGTTATCAATAGGATTTAGTTTTTTTGCTTCTTCTCGAATTTTTGCTTTATTGCTCATAAGATATCCTTTTTTATTTTTTTGTAAAAAGTAGGTTTTAGTTAATTCTAGTATAACATAATTTTTTAAATACTCAATCAAAATTTTTAGAAAAGTATTTTTTTCGTTCTTTTATAATAAATCCAATAATAACAGAACATTTTGGTAAAATTGAAAAAATTTCATTTTCGGTAGAGATACACAGCCGGAATGGAAAGAAAGGTCTACGCAGGGTCATCATTTCCCGTCGGTACTTAGGTGTTGTATTGCTGTGTTTTAGCACCTTAGTATCCGTTATGAAAATAAGAAATGCTAAGCGAGAGCGGACTCGGAGTAGACCTTTCGTTCCATTCCGGCGTCCTTTTTGCGCTCATATAAAGTAGATTAAAAAATAAATTAAATTAAAAAACGAATTAAGTTATAAAAACGGCAAGATTTTATAAAAAATCTACAAAAAAATAGATAAAATTAAATAAAAAATAGAGAAAATGTATTTTTAAATAATTTTTTATTGAAAAAATGTGAAAAAGTGTTATACTTAATTTAAGTTAAAAATAAATAAAATTTATTAAATGGAGGTAAAATTATGAAACTTAAAAAAGCAGTAAGTTTTGGTTTAGCAGCAGTTATGATGGTTCAGTTGACTGGATGTGGAGGAAACAATAATACGACTCCGACAACCAGCAGTAATTCTAATTCGGCAAATACAAATAACAATGGAAGCACATCTGCTCCTGCATTGACTGTTCCGACGATTGATTCGATTAAGATTCGGACAGAGCCAAATGGAGAAGGCGATTATACTGATTTGACTGCTAGTATTAAGGTTTTAACCAATCGTACTGATATTGTGGATACCAAGTGTAAGGAGTATGCGGAAGCTTTTATGAGTTTATATCCGAATATTTCGGTAGAGTATGAAGGAATTACGGATTATGAACAGTCTTTGCAGCTTCGTCTTACAACGGGGGACTGGGGAGATGTCTGCTTTATTCCTACTTCAGTAAGTAAAATGGATTTATCGAAGTATTTTACTTGTTTTGGAGATTTTAGTACATTAGATCCGATTTACAATTTCTGTACAGAGAAAACTTTTGACGGGAAAGTATATGGAATTGCAAACGGAGGCACTGCCGGGGGGGTATTATATAATTCAAAAGTCTGGGAGGCAGCAGGAATTACAGAGCTTCCAAAGACACCGGATGAATTTTTAGCGGATCTTCAATTAATTAAGGATAATACTGATGCGATTCCTTTATATACGAACTTTGCGGCTGGCTGGCCGATGGGAGCATGGGATGCTTATACTGATATTGTATGTACAGGGGATGCGGATTTTAAAAATAAGATGCCTCATATGGCAAATCCGTTTGCAAAGAGAGAGGATATGACAGGACCTTATGCTGTTTATTATACGATGTATGAATCAGTGGCTCGTAAGCTGGTAGAAGAAGATCCAGCAAGTACAGACTGGGAATCATCAAAAGGTATGATTAATAAAGGAGAAATCGCTACTATGGTGCTTGGTTCTTGGGCTGTTCAGCAGTGTAAAGATGCAGGGGAAACACCAGATGATGTAAAATATATGCCGTTTCCGATTTCGATTGATGGAAAACAGTATGCAAGTGCAGGCGGAAATTATGGATTTGGAATTAACTGCAAGGCAACGACAGAAAATCAGATTGCAGCAATGGTATATGTAAAGTGGCTGATTGAAGAATCTACAATTTATGAAGATGAAGGAAGTATTCCTGCACGGAAAGACGGCGCACTTCCAGATGTATTATCTGGTTTTGCAGGGGTAGAGTTATTGTCAAATGCTCCAGCACCAGAGGGAGAAGATGATTTATTTGATAATGTCAATATTGAAAGTGAAGTGGGAATCAATAATGATGATTATCCAGATTGTGAAATTTTGGAGGCTGCTTTATTTGGAAGCCGTACATTAGATGATATTATGGACGAGTGGAATCAAAAGTGGACTTCTGCACAGCAGTCACTTGGAGTAGAAGTAACACAATAAAAAAGGAAAAAGATTTGTGCTGTCCTAGGGATGTTATAAAAAGGAACTTGTAAAAAGGGCAGCACAGAAATGGAGGGAATTTATGAGCAATATGACACAAGCAGCTCCAAAATCAAAAAAATCTTTTATGGAAGTGATGAAGAGCCGAAAAGGACAAAGGGGATTGGTAATTGTTTTATTTATGCTTGTTCCGCTGACATTGTTGGCCGTATTTACTTATATTCCGTTTTTTGAGATGGTGCGGTTTAGCTTTTATGATATTCGATATGGTCAGGAAGGAACTTGGGTAGGATTAAAGAATTATGCAGAAGTATTTAATCGAAGTGAGTGTTTTACTTCTTTATTTGTAAGTGTTTACTATATGGGTGGTGCGATTATACAGCTTGCACTTGCTTTATTCTTTGCTACTTTATTTGTATTTAAAGTAAAAGGAAGCGGTGTATTTAAGGGAATTTTATTCTTTCCTTATCTAATCTGCGGAATTGCAGTTGGTTTTATTTTTAAGTTTTTCTATGCACGTGGATATGTTTTGGATTCTCTTTTGCAGATGTTTGGAATGAATCCCGAAAATATTCCTTTCTGGCTTCAGGATCAAAAGATTAATAATATTTCTTTGGCAGCTACTTCTGTTTGGAGATATATGGGACAAAATATGATTCTTTTTTTAGGAGCGATGATGTCGGTAGATACCGATCTTTATGAAGCGGCTTCTTTAGACGGAGCAAATAAATGGCATCAATTTCTTTATATTATTCTTCCTAGTATTAAGTCTATTGTAGTATTAAATTTAATTCTTTCTATCAGTGGATCACTGAGTGCATTTGAACCGCCTTATGTTATTACCAATGGTACAATGGGAACGGGTACATATTTTGTTATTATGAACCGTCTGGCTCATGAAAGACAAAAAGTAGGGCTTGCCTGTGCAATGGCGATTGTATTGCTTGTCATTATTGTAGCATGTACGATTGCGCAGAACTTATTCTTTAAGTATGTATTTGATAATGGAACAGAAGATGAGTCAAAGGCAACGGTTCGGGCGAAAAAGAAAGCCGCAAAAGCAGAAAAAGCTGCAAAGAAAGGAGGACAATATTAATTATGAAGATCTCAAAGATGAAATTAAGTTCGTTTTTATTTACAGTATTTAAGTATGGAGCAATTATACTGGCATCCATTATTGCCCTGCTTCCGGTCTGCGTCTGTGTGCTGACTGCATTTAAGACAACGGAGGAATATAATGCTACTTCTGTATTGGATTTGCCGCAGTCGTTTTTATATTTTGAAAATTTTGTGGTAGCAGTAAAACAGGCAAATATGTTTCGGGGATTTTTAAATACAGGAATTGTATTAGTAGTGGTTTTGATTGTTTCGATTTTTACCGGGTCGATGTTAGCCTATGTATTAAATCGGTTTAAGTTTAAGGGAAGCGGAATTATCAATAGTTTATTTATGTTTGCTTCTTTAATTCCGGGTATTGCTACTCAGGTTACAGTATATCAGATTATGTATAAGCTGGGGTTAATCAATCATTTGTATGGATATATGATTGTGTTGATGGGAACGGATATTATTTCGATTTATATTTTCCTGCAGTTTTTTGAAAACCTTTCTGTATCTTTGGATGAATCAGCTATTATTGACGGATGTACTTATTTTGGAGTATTTTTTAAGATTTTATTTCCACTTTTGAAACCGGCGATTGTTACTTCTTTGGTATTAAAAGGAGTTGGCGTATACAATGAATATTATATGTCGAATCTGTATCTGCAGGATCGGAATTTAAAGACAATTTCTACTGCTTTATATACATTTACCGGTCCTTATGGAAACCAGTATAATTATATTTGTGCAGGGGTGCTGATTACCATTATACCTATTTTTGTATTATTCTTGATTTTCCAAGAACAGGTATACAGCGGAATGGCTGCTGGTGCAGTAAAGGGTTAAAAAGAGAACGAAAAAAGTTGAAATGAGATAGTTAGAATAAAGGAGAATAGAGAGATGAATAAGGTAAAAATCATAGGATCTGCCGTGCCAAATATGCCATGGCAGGAAAAGCCAAAACAGATGCATGGTGCGCCTGTTTGGCGGTATTGTGAAAATCCGGTGATTGGAAGAAATCCTGCAAAAGAGGTGGCACGTATTTTTAACAGTGCAGTAATGCCTTATCAGGACGGATTTATCGGTGTATTTCGTGGAGAACAGACAAACGGGATTCCTTATATTTATATGGGAAGAAGTTTAGATGCGATTCATTGGGAGTTTGAACAGGAAAAGATTTCGTTTGTAGATGAAGAGGGAAAGCCGTTTATGCCGGTTTATGCTTATGACCCACGGCTGGTAAAAGTAGAAGATATCTATTATATTATCTGGTGTCAGGATTTTTATGGGGCAGCGATTGGAATGGCAAAGACAACCGATTTTCAGACATTTGTTCGAATAGAAAATCCATTTCTTCCATTTAACCGCAATGCGGTTTTATTCCCAAGAAAGATTCATGGAAACTATATGATGTTGTCCCGTCCAAGTGACAGCGGGCATACACCGTTTGGCGATATTTTTCTTTCAGAAAGCCCGGATTTGGTCTATTGGGGAAAACATCGCCATGTAATGGGAAAATCTTTTGAATGGTGGGAGTCATTAAAGATTGGCGGAGGTGCAGCTCCGATTGAAACGACAGAAGGATGGCTGTTGTTCTATCATGGAGTAAGCGGAACTTGCAACGGATATGTATATAGCATTGGAGGAGCGATTTTGGATATAGAAAATCCTTCGATTGTAAAATATCGCTGCGGAAACTTTTTGCTTACACCGGAGGAATGGTATGAAGAGAGAGGATTTGTTCCGAATGTTACCTTTCCTTGTGCTACCATCCATGATGCAGAAAGTGGTAGAATTGCAATTTATTATGGAGCAGCAGATACTTATGTAGGGCTTGCATTTACTACAGTGGAGGAAGTTGTTGCTTATATTAAAGAAAACAATTCATTAAGCGAATCAGATATAGAAATCGGAAGAAGATAATAGGCGGGGTTGTTATGGAGAAATTTGTAAATCAAATCGCCGACCATTTAAAACAAAAGTTAATTCCTTTTTGGGAGGGATTAAAGGATACACAGTATGGCGGCTATTTTGGCTATATGGGATATGATCGGAAAGTCGATCCGACTTTTGAAAAAGGATGTATTTTAAACAGCCGGATTCTTTGGTTTTTCTCAAATGCCTATCGGCTTTTGGAAACAGAGAATCTAAAAGAAGATGCCGAACATGCCTATCGGTTTTTAAAGAATTACTGTTTGGATCAGGAGTATGGCGGAATTTATTGGTCACTTACTTATGATGGGCAAAAAAAAGATGATACCAAACATACATATAATCAGGCATTTGCAATTTATGCACTTTCTTCTTATTATGATGCAGTTAAAGAGAAAGAAGCACTGCAGACGGCAATGCAGCTTTATCAACTGATTGAAGAAAAATGTACCGATGAATATGGGTATTTGGAGGCATTTAATCGGACGTTTTGTCCAGAGGACAATGAAAAATTATCCGAAAACGGGGTAATGGCAGAAAAGACAATGAATACACTTCTGCATCTTTTAGAAGCCTATACCGAACTTTACCGAGTGACAAAAGATGCTGCTGTAGGAGAGAGAATACGTTTTATGTTGGATTTATTTGAACAGAAGGTTTATAATAGAGAACTTGGACGGCAGGAAGTATTTTTTGATCGATCATGGAATTCTTTATTGGATTTATATTCCTATGGGCATGATATTGAAACAGCTTGGCTGGTGGATCGAACTTTGGAAGTGTTAGGGGATATAGAGTATACAAAACGGATTCAAAAGATTACGGCAGAGATTACACAGAATGTTTTTACCTATGTATTGGAATACAATGCTATGCCAAATGAAGCAGAAAACGGCGTGCGGGACAGAACCAGAGTTTGGTGGGTGCAGGCAGAAGCAATCGTAGGATTTATAAACGGATATCAAAAGAATCCGAAACATATTGAGTATTTGGAAGCGGCAAAGCGGATTTGGAACTATATTGAAACCGTTTTTATTGATAAAAGAGAGGGTTCGGAGTGGTTTTGGGCAGTAGATCCAAACGATATTCCTCTAAAAAAGCCAATTGTAGAGCCTTGGAAATGCCCGTACCACAATGGAAGGATGTGTATGGAGGTAATGAAAAGGCTGGGAGAATCCGATAAAAATAAAGTCTGACTGACAGCAGGGAAAGGGAACAGGAGGAGGAAAGATGATTCATAGACAATACTATGTGGAATTAGAAAAGCAGGAAAAATTGATTCAGCGAAAAAATCAAAAAAGTGATTTTTATAACGGAATCTATGATCGCTACATATATCCGGTTTTAACAAGAGAACATGCACCGCTTATTTGGAGATATGATTTGGATGAGGAAAGAAATCCATATTTTATGGAACGGTTAGGAATCAATGCAGTGATGAATTCCGGGGCAATCGAGTTAAACGGAAAGTTTTATCTAGTAGCAAGGGTGGAAGGAAATGATCGAAAATCTTTTTTTGCTGTTGCAGAAAGTGAAAGTGGAGTGGATGGATTTCGGTTTTGGGATTATCCGGTAGTTTTACCGGATACCTGCCCGGAAGAAACCAATGTCTATGATATGCGTTTGACAAAGCATGAAGATGGCTATATCTATGGTGTCTTTTGTTCGGAGAGCAAGGATACGACAACATCAGATTTATCTGCTGCCGTAGCGCAGGCAGGTATTGTACGGACAAAGGATTTAAAAACTTGGGAACGGTTAGAAAATTTAAAGACACTTCGTTCCCCTCAGCAGAGAAATGTTTTGCTCCATCCAGAGTTTGTAGATGGAAAATATGCATTTTATACCCGCCCTATGGACGGATTTATCGATACCGGAAGCGGTGGTGGAATTGGTTTTGGACTCTGTGAGGATATTGCTCATGCTGTGATTGATGAGGAAAAGATTATCAGCAGGCGGATTTATCACACTTTAACAGAATGCAAAAACGGGGCAGGAGCAGTTCCGATTCGGGGGAAACGATGCTGGATTCATATTGCCCATGGAGTTCGAAATACGGCAGCGGGTCTGCGGTATGTGCTTTATGCATTTGGAACAGATTTAAACGATCCGTCAAAAGTGATAGCAGAACCTTCCGGTGTATTTTTAGTGCCGCTTGGAAAAGAACGGGTGGGGGATGTTTCGAATGTAGTATTTACCAATGGAGCGATTGCACGGGAAAATGGAGAAGTATATATCTATTATGCATCCTGTGATACAAGGATGCATGTAGCGGTAAGCAGCATTGAGAAATTAGAGGACTATCTGTTTCAGACGCCTTCTGATCCGCTGCGTTCGCCTGATTGTGTAAAGCAGAGATGTACTTTGATTGATCGAAATAAAAAACTTTTCGAAAATTAAATTTTTTACATTTTTAGAATGGAAAAGAAAGTGTGCATAGTATGGCGATTTTAAAATTAAAACCAAGCTGTAAGGCGTATCTTTGGGGTGGAACAAGATTAAAAACAGAATTTGGCAAAACATTTTCAGGAGAAAAATTAGCGGAAACATGGGAACTTTCCTGTCATTTAGACGGACCAAGTATAGTGGAAGGCGGAGAGTTTGCAGGAAGGACATTAAAGGAGTATCTAGAAAAAGAGGGAAAAAAAGCGGTAGGAGAAAAGTGTCAGAAGTATCAACAGTTTCCGCTACTGATTAAATTTATAGATGCCAAAGAGGACCTTTCAATACAGGTACATCCAGATGATGCCTATGCTTTAAAAGAAGAAGGGCAGTATGGAAAAACAGAAATGTGGTATGTTGTAGACTGCGAGGAGGGATCGAGTCTGTACTATGGGTTTTCCAAAGAGATTTCGAAAGAGGAATTTGCAGAGCGGATAAGAGAACAGACTTTATTAGAGGTATTAAATCGGGTGACGGTAAAAAAGGGAGATGTATTTTTTATTGAACCGGGGACGATACATGCGATTGGAAAAGGGATTTTAATTGCAGAGATTCAGCAGAGTTCAAATGTGACTTATCGGGTTTATGACTATGGCAGAAAAGATGCCAATGGAAAAGAGCGGGATCTTCATATTGATAAGGCACTTCAGGTAACAAATCGAGTTCCTGTTATGCAGAAACAGTCTTTTGCACCGCATTTGGTTTTTTGTAATTATTTTACGGTGGATCGAGTTTTATTAGATGAAAAGAATAGGAAAAAGGTAATAAAGGCAGATGGATCATCTTTTCTTAGTTTACTTGTTTTAAGTGGAACGGGGAGAGTGCTTTCTGATACGGAACAGGTAATGGTAAAAAAGGGGGAGAGTGTTTTTATTACGGCGGATACGGGAGATTGTATATTAGAGGGGAGTTTTGAAGGGTTGATTACGACACTTTAAAAGGGGGACGCCGGATTGCGGAATGGTTGGTATTCTGCTGTTCCGGTCTCCAAAAAGCAGGATATGCTAAGGCTTCTGCTTGTTGGTGCATCCAGCCGGACGGACCGGGGCGCAATTCGCCCGTGTGGCGGTTGAAACTTTGCTGGTGTAAGGAAGGTGATATCAGCCGTAAGGTGTAATCTTCTTGGAATACGGGCTAAACACGCCCCTTTTTTTGCACACACTGCATGGAAGCAGTATGTGCAAAAAATCCTAGTTTTTTGTCAGAAGCCTAAGAATATCCAGCTTTTTTCCGAAGTCACTGCAGAGATACCAACCATTCCGCAATCCGGCTGTTTCTTGGCTTTTGAACAGAAGAAGGAATAGAGTTTGTAGAATTTGTAAGGTTGGTATAGATTGGGGATTGTTTTTATATTTAATCGTGAGATTTGAAAAAAACTTTTTTTGTGGTTTTATGTAATTGCTGGAAAGTGGGGGAACAATTATAATAATCGAAAGAGGGAAGGAGGAAAAACGGATGACGGAATGGCTGAGAAGTGTTTGGAGAGAGATTCGTAAAAAGACAGCGGGGATGGATCGATATCAGAAGATGGAATATATTGTGAGTTATTATTGGTATCATATTTTACTTACTGTGCTTGGAATCGGGATTTTTGTATTGCTGGTTCGTCATTTGTTTTTTCAGAAGCCACCGAAAGAGTTTACTTGTGTTATGATTAATCAGGCGGTAAATTATGAGCGGGATGAGAGGATGCAGCAGGAGTTTTCTGAGAAATCCGGGATGACAGAGGAACGGATTTGGATTGATTCGGATTATGTGTTTTCTTATGAGGGAAAGCAGATAGAGGGAGCAAATGAGAGTTCTTATGAGAAATTCTTTTTTGGCTGGCTGGTGGGAGAGCTGGATGCAGTAATTATGCCGATTAGTTTTTATAGACACTGCAGGGAATTGGAATATGAATTTATGGATTTGGATTTGCTTTTTGATAGGGCAGAGATGGCATTGTGGGAGGAAAGGATGCTGTTAGAAGAAGGGAAGGCAAAGGGGCTGTACCTTTCTGAACTGTATTTGATGTCTTATTTAAACCAAGAAGATGATGATCCTTTGCTTTTGGTATTTTTGCAGGGAGATACACATAAAGAAGCAAAACGGGCGTTTTTAAAGTTTGCTGTGGGATCTTGACAGATGAAAAGAGGAACTATTAAAGTGAAGGGAAATTGTGTAGGAAGGAGTAAAATGTGAAAAACTTAAATATTGAGAATCCTTTTTTTGAAGCGATGGGGCGGTTGGGCATACGCACCAACTTTAGGAGAATTGACAAAGTTGCTGTCTGGGAATTTTACGT
>CAJUGZ010000086.1 GCA_910585855.1 uncultured Lachnospiraceae bacterium
CTTAGAACTTCTTGCTTTTTGGAAACCGGAACAGCAGGCTGCCCACCGTTTTCGCATCTGGCGTCCCCCTCTACTCTTTCATTTTTGGCTCAAAAAGCAACGCCGCCAAATACCCCAACACCAACGCCCCAGATATTCCCACTGCACTAGAAGTAAATCCCCCGGAAAAAATCCCAAGAAATCCTTCCGAATCCACCGCCTCTTTTACCCCTTTCCAAAGCGTATTTCCAAACCCGAGCAGCGGCACACTAGCCCCAGCCCCAGCAAAATCAATAAAAGGCTGATACAGACCAACCGCACCTAAAAGAGCCCCCAAACAGACCAAAATAACCATAATCCTCCCGGGCATCAGCTTCGTTTTATCCATAAAAATCTGCACCACCGCACAAATTGCCCCGCCAATTACAAATGCTTTTATATAATCCATAACAACCTTCCTTTCCCAGCATAGCAAAACCTATTTCACCAGTACACCAAACTCCTAAAAACTCCTAACAATGCTCCAAAACAACCCCATGTGCAATCCCCGGAACAGTTCGATTTTCATTAAAAGAAACTTTCGAAAGCAATGCCCCAGTAGGAAGAAATAACACCCGCTTCCAAGCCCCCTTTTCCACCTGCCGCAAAATATGAGCCGCAAACATTGCCCCGCTGCATCCACATCCGCTCCCCCCTGAATGAGTATCCTGCTTCTCCTGATCAAATATTAAAATCCCACAGTCATCATGCTGTTTTGAAATATCAAACCCCTTTTCATTTAAAAGCGACAACAGCAGCGTTTTTCCCACATACCCCAAATCCCCAGTAATAATCCGATCATAGTCCTCCGGTTTCCTGCCAAAATCCATAAAATTCTGATAAATCGTATCACAGGCTGCCCCCGCCATGCAAGCCCCCATATTCATCGAATCCTTCTGCCCAAAATCCATTACCTTACCAGTTGTCACTCCGGTAATCCTTGCACTTGGACGTTTTCCGTTTCCCCCTTTCATCCCTTCCGCCCCCACAATCACCGCTCCACATCCAGTCACAGTCCAAGTAGCAGAAAGCGGTCTTTGACTCCCGTAATTTAAAGGAAACCGAAACTCCTTCTCCGCTGCTGCAAAATGACTGGAAGCCACAGCAAGCGTATAATCCGCATACCCCGCCGCAGTAATCATAGAAGCCAACATCAACCCCTCTCCCATCGTAGAACATGCCCCATAAATTCCAATCAAAGGAATCTCATATCCCATCAATCCAAATGTAGAAGCCGTCATCTGCTCTAACAAATCCCCTGCAAATACATACCGCATATCCATCCGTGTCAGCCCTGCCTTTTCCAACACTTTCTCTGCCGTCTGCCGCTGCATCTCTCCCTCTGCTTCCTCCCAAGTCTTTTTTCCAAAAAAAGCATCTTCCTCCACCCGATCAAACAACGGTGCAAACGGTCCTTCTCCCTCTTTTTTCCCCACAATGGTTGCTGCCTCTATTATAAGCGGTGCTTTCTCAAACTGTATACTCTGCCGTCCCATTACTGCCATATTTTATCCCTCACTTTCCTAACATAAAACTCCCTTATTTTCTTAATAGTATAAACTTTTTTCCAAAAAAAATACAGCCAGAAATATTTTCTGGCTGTTTCTTATCTAGTTACAGCATATTGGTCATAAATCCTTTTTATCGTTGTATAATCCCTCTTTCGTATATAAGCTGCTTCGCCCGAATCCATAATAAAACATGCCTCCGCCATTCCGCTTATATGATCCATATTAATCAAATAACTCTGATGACAACGTAAAAAGTTTTTATTTTCCAATTCTTTTTCAATATTACCAAGTTTCCCGTAAGTCCGAATTTGCTGACCATTTACAAGATGAAGCGTAATCGTTGTATTCTTGCTTTCAAAATACTCAATATTCTGCAAAGGTATTTTTACCTTTTCTTTTCCTGCGGTATCTCTTACTACATATTCCTCGTTCTGTCTTAAAAATCTTTCCATAATATGACGAACCTTTTCTGGCTGAAGCGGTTTCATCAAATAACCGAATGCCTCCATATCATAACTTTCTACTACATATTCTGTTGTAAAAGTTACAAATACAATCGGAATCTTTTCCTTTCTTTCACGCAGCTTTCGAATTATATCTATCCCGTTTTCATTTCCAAAAGGAATCGTAGCAAAAAGCAATACAAGATCAGGATATTTTTCCAATTCCTCTTGGCATGTACATCTCCTGATTGTATAACCACTTATACTCTTTTCTGCAAGAATATTCTCCACCATATCTGCAAGAATTCCGCTGGAAGTGTTATCCATATCATAAATAACAATCGTCATACAATCCACTCCAACTATCCCGTAAACAGATTTCTTTTTTTATTTAACCATAACACTTTTATTTTATCATACAAACTTTTTTATTGCAATAATTAAATTTTTAGTATGTTACATTATGTTACAAAATTGTAATTCTCAGGTAATTTAGAAAAGGTTTTCGTAAAAAGGACGCCGAAATATCCATACAAACGTTTCGGTTGAGATAACCAGCCAGATTGGGGGAAGCGTTTGGAATGGCAGCGACTTTGGAGAAAAGTTAGAAAATCTTAGGCTTCTGCGAAAACCTAAGATTTTTTGCATATCCTGCTTCCATGCAGGGTATGCAAAAAAAGGTGCGTGTTTAGCCCGCCAAAAAAAGAAGCCATATCTTATGGTCAGTATAACTTTCCTTACACCAGTTTCGTTTCGGTTATAATGCGGGCAAATTGCGCACCGGTCTGTTCGGCATGATACATCAACAGGCAGAAGCCTTAGATCTTCTTACTTTTCGTAAACCGGAGCAGCCATTCCAAACGCTTCCCCCAATCTAGCGTCCTCCCCACGATCTAACATCCCCCTGCATATACAGCAAAAACTCTACATAACTCCAGTCACCTTCAAAACCCAATAAATCACCCCAAGCCCCCAACTCGATACAATCCCATAAAGAATCACTGGTCCTGCAATCGTAAATATCTTACATCCCAATCCAAAAATCCATCCCTCCTTTTTAAATTCAATCGCAGTAGCCGCTACCGAATTTGCAAACCCAGTAATCGGTACAATCGCCCCTGCCCCTCCAAGTTTCACCAACTTTCCAAACTGATTAAACCCAGTAAGTACCACACTAATCAAAATTAAAGTAAGCAGATTCCATTTCCCCGCTGTATCCTTATCCATTCCAAAGGACATATAACCATTAATAAAATACTGCCCCAAAAGGCAAAACAGCCCACCCATCCAAAATGCATGAAACATATTTTTCCAGACATTATGTTTGGGAGTAACCCGCTTTACCTCTTTTTCAAACCGCTGTTCCTTTGTTTCCATCTCTATCTCTACCTCATTTCCTATTTTCATTTCCCCCATCACCCGTCAATAGAAAGCAATCCGCTTAACTGCAAAAAAGCCCCGATTCCTCTTCCAAGTGCAATCCCAAGCACAATATAACAAATCCCCTTTGACAGCCGGGCTCGTCTGGCATAAATCGAAGTAATATTTAAACTCTCCGCCAAAGACATTGCCAAAACTCCAACAAAAATTCCGATAAACCAGCCAATTATCAAAACCCCAATCTTTCCAATCGGCACTGTTACGGGAAAAAGAGAAAAAATCGTTCCTGCCAATGCCCCAAGTGTAATACTCGTTTCATAATGCCGTGCAAACTCTGCTGTATGGCTCTTTCCGGCAAGCCGTGCCACAACTCCAATCGTAGTAATCAAAGCCACAATTCCTGCCGACACAGCAGCACCGCCGCTTGCACCGATAACTACCAAAGCAAGTACTCTCCACCACATCCTATTCTCTCCTTACTGCACTTCAATATGCTTATCTTTTCGATTCACTCCTTCAATCAATGTCTTATTGATATCATCCTCATACAACCGCATCTCTACCTCAACCGGAGTTGGATCGGTCGTTACCTTCTTTCCGCCAAAATGGTTATAAAACAATAAAATTCCCGCTACCAGTCCAATCGAATAGGAAATCTCTAAAACAGTATATCCTGCTGCATCTTCACCCAGTATTCTGCGGTACAATTCATCAAATATCGTAGTCACTCCAACGTCATTATGAAAGGTTAAAATCGAAAATCCTGCTCCGAAAAAAGTGGTCAGACAAATAAATAAAAATTTCCCCCATCGAATCCAAGGGGACTGCTTGCGAGGTGCTTCATAATCAATAATAAAATCAATTTCACCTAAATTCTGTATCTCAAGCTGCGGACAGATTTTATGAATTTCCTCTATCACTTTTAAAATTGAAAATACATAGCGGTTATTCTTCTGATCCGGAATTTTCAGCAATCGGATTGCCTTTATCTTATTTAAAAGTTCCCGATTGGTACACTCCATATTGGCAACATCCGACAAAAAAATATCTTTATGACAGACCTCGATATTTTTTGCAATCTTAAGATACAAAATATCACTCATAACCAGCCTCGCTTTCCAAAAAGCTCTTCTGCCATTACCAGTGTCCCGTTTACCTGCGGCTGCGTCAAAATATGATAGACAAAATATACCAAAAGTCCAATTAAACACAATGCTGCTATCACCAGCAGCCAAAGTACAATATCATACTGTTCTTTCTTTATAACCGGCTTCATGACTGTCCTTCACTCCTCTCTGCTCTACTGTCAAGCGATATTTGCTTTCTTGCCAATATCGCTTTTTATGCACAGGGACACATAAGGAAATTAGCAGCTTCGCTGCATGTGTCCCGTGCGGCGATTAGGAAACATCTTTCCTACTCGATATTCAGTCTTTCTACCATCAGTATGGTTTTTATTTCAAAAATTATACATTACATTTTTCCTCTCATTCGAAGTAAAATCTTCTTTTCTAACCGTGATACCTGTACTTGGCTGATTCCTAATTCCTTTGCCACTTCTGTCTGCGTTTTTTCTTTATAATAGCGCAAAATAATCAATTTTTTCTCTTCATTAGAAAGCTCGTCCAATAACTGCTTAATCATCATATGATTTAATAAACTCTCCGTCTGTCCGACACTGACATCCTCCCGTGCCTCAATTTTATCCAGCAGATAAATTTCATTTCCATCTCCCTGATAGACTGTACGGTAAATCGATTCCACCTCTTCATTTGCTTCCATTGCCATAATAATATCCTCTACAGAAAGTTCTGTCGTTGCTGCAATTTCTTCCAATGTTGCATCTCTTCCAAGCTGAAAGGCAAGCTGTTCGGCTGCTTTTTTTATCTTCCAGCCGTTTTCTTTTAATGTACGGCTGACTTTTACCATCCCATCGTCCCGCAAAAATCGTTTGATTTCTCCCTGTATCATCGGTACAGCATAAGTAGAAAATCGGACATCATAATTAGTATCAAATTTATCAATCGCCTTTAAAAGCCCGATACTTCCAATCTGAAACAAATCCTCCAATTCGTATCCTCTGCCGGAAAATCTGCGGACTATGCTCCAGATTAGTCCCATATTTTCCGTAACCAGACGATCTCTGGCACTTTTATCCCCTCTGTGTGCAGCCTCAATCAGGCGAATCGTATCATCTGCCATTTACTGCTCCGGCTGTTTGCTGATAATTTTTCTCATTCGTACTACCGTCCCTTGGTTCAGTCTAGATTCTACCTCCAGCCCGTCCATAAACACTTCCATAAACACAAAACCCATCCCGGAGCGATCTAATTCAGGTTTTGTTGTAAATAACGGTTCACGTGCCCTAGGCACATTTTCAATTCCGCATCCCCAATCTGTTATAATCAAACTCAATTCATTGCGGATAAAATCTAATCGTGCCTCTAAACGCACCATCCCATGCTTTTTCTCATACCCGTGAATAATACTGTTGGTCACTGCCTCCGATACAGCCGTCTTAATATCCTCAATCTCTTCCAAAGTCGGATTTAACTGAGAAGCAAAGGCTGCTACCGCCACTCTGGCAAAACTCTCATTTGCTGAAATACTGTCAAATTCCAGTGTCATCTGATTTGTTTCCATAGAACATTCCCCTCCTGCAAATCTGCTTGCCTGCTATTTTTGTATCTCAAAAACTTCAATAATCTTATAAAGCCCAGAAATCTCCATAATTCGGTTAATATTTCGTCCGACCCCGGCAACTCCGACAAATCCACCCCGTGCCTTCATCTTTTTATAACGCCCAATTATCATTCCAATCCCCGAACTATCCATAAAAACAGTTTCACTAAAATCAAACAAAATTCCCTGAATCCCTCCTTCCAAAATCCATTCATCTGTCTTTAAACGAATCCTTGTCGCACAGTGATCGTCCAATTCATGCCCCAGCCCAACAATCAAAACCCCTTCCCGAACTTCATAGCTTTCTTCCATTCCCTTTCCATCCTTTCTGCCAATTCTCATAAAAAAATTCTTTCTTAACACTAAAAAAAGAACGCTCCTCCCCCCTGCTGGTTTCGAAATCGTTCTTTTATGGAATATAAATATAAACATTTCCATTTTTCCATTTGTTTTTTTAATTTGTTTTATACTCTCTTGCATACTTTGCAAACCCGTCATTAGGAAATCGTTCCAGTACCATATCCATACACTCATTTCCCTTGTCGGCATCTCCCAACCTCTGATAACACCGCCCCATATAATAAAGCAAAGCGGAATCCACTGCATCGGCATCTAACGCATAAGCCCGCTGAAAACTTTCCAATGCCGCTTCATAATTCTCCTGATTCCGATATTGATTATACCCCGTATCATATAATCCACGAATCGCCCGTGCAACAGAATCTGTTCGAATCTGCTGATAAACCGCTGCATAAGTTTCTGACTGAGCAAAATTTGCATCAATTTCATTTAGTTTTTCTGCAGCCTCCAAATAACTTCCCTGTTCATAGTACTGCATTGCTAAAAGCAGCTTTTCATACTCGGTAGAAATATCCGGTGCAGATGCATAACTCTCTATCTCTGACTGCAGAGTGCTAATCTGATTAGAAAGCTCTTCTTTTTCCCGCTCCAGTTCCGATACCTGTACACCGTAATTGCTCAACTGACTACTCATATTTTCAAAATTTTTCTGATATTCCAATGACAGATTTTTCTCTTTTGCCGGAAGCATCAAAAACCATGCCGCCGCAATTCCAATCGCAATTCCAATTACTACATTTAAAATGGTAAGACCACCTGTATTGGTATCCTTATAGTTGGTCGGCGGAATAATTACATCATCTCCGCTAATCTTTGGTCGTGGACGCTCCTGTACTTTTTTAGCCTTTCCCTCTCCTTTTTTCTCTTTTTCTTTTAAAACTCCATTTACTTCATTTAAATACTGCAAGGTAAGAGGATTATTTTTATCAATCGCAATCGCTTTTTTTAACTGCTTTGCTGCCTTTTCATGCTCATTATTATCAATATAAAGCAGTGCCAAAAGCTGATAGCCCTTTATCAGATTCGGATTCATATTCAGCACTTTTTTTAACTGAATCACTGCCAAATCATGACTGTCCTGCTTAGCATAAGCCAATGCCTGATTATATTTCTTAATCGTCTGATTAATCGTTTCTAATCTAGACGCATTTTTTTTTATCTCATTTAAATAATTATCTGCTATATTTTTTTCCGGCTGCAGATTCTTACTAATCACCCATTGAGAGAGTGCCGCTACTGCCTCTCCCATTTCAAAATAAACAAGTCCTAACAGATTTCTGGCATTTATATTTTGTTTATTCAGCTTGATGCTTCGTCTTAAAGCATCTGCTGCTCCGGTCAAATCTCTTGCCTGTGCCTTAGAAAGCCCCTGATTATAATGAGCCTCAGAGCTGCGAATAATTTTTTTATACATCGCCACATCCGCTCCGCATTTATTGCAGAACTCACTCTCAGAAAGGACTGCATTGCATTTATAACATCTCATGTTTTTCCACCTTAACCTATATTCCGCTATGTCCTACTCGTCGTAACCATGTCACTTTATCTGACAGTCATTTTTCCTTTTCTTTCATCATCTCAATCATAATATCCACAGCATCCGTCAAATCATTATTATATATAGCATCCTCCGCCTCTTCCACTTCCAAACTAGGATGAAACTTTTTAATCTCTGTATCAAAATCAATCATAAATAAAATCCTCCATTTTTTCTACTATTGTCTTAATCTGCCCTACCAGATAAAGAGAACCTGCGCAGAACAGCAAACCATCTTTCCCTTTCCATTCCATTCCTTTTAAAAACGCCTCTTTCATATCTGCAATACAAACCAACTCTGCCTTCGTTTCCCTTAAAAAAGCCTTTCTGATCTCTTGCAGATCCCTTTTTCTGCTCCCTTCTATCTCTGTTAAAATTACAGCAGAAAACTCCTCTTTCTCACATAAAATCTGAACCATCGGCTCAAGCTCTTTTTCCTTTACAACAGAAAATAACAGCACTCGTTTTCTCTTCTGCGGCATCCCCCTTACCGCCTCCATAAATGCTGTAATCCCTGCTTGATTATGCGCACCGTCTACAAAAACCCCGGAAAGAACCTCCTCCATTCTCCCGTGCCAATTCACTTTTGTAAATGCTCTTTGTATGATATCAGCCGCAATCGGCTGTACTTTTGTCAAACTTTCTATCGCTGCCAAAGCAACCGCTCCATTTGCCGCCTGATAAGCAGCCAAAAACGGAAGTGAAAAGTTGCTGTTACCATAATAACCACAATTCATACAAAAATCAATAGATTTATCATGGATTTTTAAAATTTTATAATCTTTTTCAGTAATTTTATAAATAAAAGCATGATGTTTTCGTGCCGTTTCCTCTATCTTATCAGATACTGCCTGATCCGATCCCCAATAAACCACAGGCACATTTTCTTTTATAATTCCCGCCTTTTCCAAAGCAATCTCCTCCAATGTTTCACCTAAAATTTCCATATGATCATAACTAATCGGCGTAATCACCGTAAGAAGCGGACGCAGAAATATATTTGTAGCATCTAACCTTCCGCCCAGCCCGGTTTCTAGCACAATAAAATCCACCTGTTCCTGTACAAAATAAACCATCGCCATACCAAAAAGAAACTCAAAATATGCTGGATGAAAATACCCTTCCTGTACCATCTGTTCACTTGCCCGTTTTACTTTCTCAAAAACCATACAAAACTCATTTTCTTTTATTAGCTGACCATTAATCTGTATTCTCTCCTCTATTCTCACTAAATGAGGAGAAAGAAACAAAGCCGTCCTATACCCTGCCTCCTCTAAAACCCCAGCAATATAAGTACAAACCGACCCCTTCCCATTCGTCCCAGCTACATGAATAATACCCGACTGCCCTCTATCAATATGCAATATCTCAAACAGCCGAATCGTATTCGACAATTTTGTCTTCTTCGCAAATCTAGGAATCGAATCAATATATGCTACACAATCTTCATAATTCATACACATCACCTTCTAACCCATAAATTAAAAACTGGGAGGTCGCCAAAATCCGAAGGGGTCTGCGCAGGTTCATCATTTCCCGTCGGCACTTAGGCGCTGTATTTTAGCGCCTTATGTGTCCGCTACGAGGAAATGCTAAGCGAGAGCGGGCTCGGAGTGGACTTCCCTTCGGATTTTGGCGTCCCCTCCAGACATTGTATTAACATCCTCTATTCTTCTATTTCCAAAGTTGCTGTTCTTCCGTCCAGAATGTCACCTCTTTCTATCCACTTTTGATTACTTTCTCTATCTTTGCTATAAATCTCCTCGCTGTGAATCAAGATCTCTCCAATTCCGACACAGTGATCGGAAAATGATCCGCTTTGCAGTTTCCATCCCTCCTGTGTTATCTCCCATTTCTGATAAAACGCACATCCAAATCCGCTTTTTATCACTAATATTACCTCATTTGTCCTAACTTTGTCAAAGAAAACTTCTTTCGGTTCAAAAGAGGTTGCAAAATTCCCACTCTTTTTTTGTATCCACCCCTCTTCTTTTCTAACCCAAATCTCATATTCATTTATATCCCCTCTATGATCTCTGCGGTTTTGTATTGGAAAATAAGTCAGCCCCTCTATCCAAATCGGCTGTTTCCACCGAATATGCAGATGCAGAGGAAATTTTACCTGTTCTAATTCCAAACCGGCTATCGGATTCCCAGAAATACAAGCCATACTGTCTGTTTTTGGAAGTTCTTCAATCCAGCAGACCGCCTCCAATTTCTGAAGCAGATGGGTATCCTGAAACCAAGAAAATGCTTCTTCTTCACTTAATTCTATTTTTGGTTCAAATTCCTTGGAAGTGATATAAGCAAGCAGTGATTTTTTTAGCTGCATCCGCTGTGGGACATCTTCTTGTACTTTCTCTAAATTACAGCCGGATAATAATAGTTTTCCCACCCCCACTTTTGCTTCTAATAAAAGTGCCATTTTATAGCTTCTATTCCAATCATCAATTATCTGTACGATTGGTTTTAGTTCTGGATTAATGGATTTTAAATTAATACCTCTTGCTCCTTTTAATAATTCTGCCCATTGCCATTGCTCATAGCTTTTGGTCGGGAACTCGGAAAATGCCGGGTGAGAAGGATCGCATAAAATTCCAAGTCCTCTGTCAAACCGTGGTCCCATCTGTGAATTCCAAAATACAGGTTTTGGATTCAGCGGCGGACACCAATAGGAAAATGCAGAAGAAGGCGGCGATAGTAAAACAGTTTTTCCCTGCTGAAGTGCCTTTTTTGCTTGATTGACATCGGTTAATATGCAGATTTTTTGTTCTTTATCGGAAAAAATATTTTTTTGGATTTGAAAGATTTTATCTGCTGCTGCTTTGGCACAGGGATACAGCCAAAAATCCCAATGATTTTTCAGAGGCTTTTTTTCCTTTTCTTCCAATATTAATTCTATTGTATACTGCGCTGGAGCGATAAGCGTATTCATAGAAAAAGAAATCGTTCCCAAAGGAATATTTTTTCCAAGCAAAATTTCTGTCAGATAAAATGGTTCTTCTTTTAAAACTTGATTTTCTTTTAATAATCTCCATTTTACAATGGTATTTGTCTTTTTTTCTCTTCCAAAATGTGCGATTTCCGCTTTTGCACAAAGCTGCTCTTCTGAAGTAAAAACATATTTTTCTAACCGCAGAAGCAAAACCGTTTCATTACAAAACTCCCGAAATTCCTCTGGTTTGATATATCCTTTTTCTTCCCAAAAGGCATCCAAAACGCCGACCCATGCACCGCCTTGTCCCAAATAATCATGTAAATCCAATAATTCAAATCCATATATATGCGGTGTCCGAAAATTCGCTTCCAAATCCTCTTTATACATCGCAGCCTGCAGCCGCCCCGAATGATAGACAAACTCTTTATTTTGAGAAAGAACCCCTTTTTTCTCTGCCTGTGCCCGAAACACTTTGTAATTGCTTGGCTGTATATATCCAGTAAATTTTTCCATTACTGAAAAATCTGGATAAGCACACCACTGTCCTAATTCATGGCAGATAACCGGGTAGCGGATTCCCTCCAGTGATGATCCATAGTCCTTTCCAAACCACCCCGCCTGATTGCGAATCGTTCCGCCCAAATAAGGTCCGTAACCCGAACGGTGAAAATAAACATAATCCGTTCCTGTGATCTGATCGAGTTCTGTCGGATAAGGCCAGCCGGACTGAATGGTATAAAGCCTTCTTGTATCTATTTTTCGAAAGTATGCCAACCAATCACTTAATGGCTCTAACCAATCCCCTGCTGGTTCATTGGTCGGTGAAAATAAAACAAAAGACGGATGATTCCCAAATGAAGCCAAAATCTGCTTTGTTTCCTGATACAAAACCTCCTGCATAAAAGATTCTTTTGAAAAATAATTCCACATTCCACATTCTACCTGAAGATAAAACCCTATCTCATCTGCTGCCAAAAATGCGGCTTTTGTCGGACAATAAGAATGAAAACGCATAAAATTAAGTCCCCATTCCTTACAGATTTTAAAAATCCGCATCCATTCTTCCTTATTTGTCGCCGGATATCCGGTCAATGGAAATTCCCCTCCAAAATGCGTTCCTCTCAAATAAGTCGGATGACCATTGATAAAAAAACCATCTTCTCTTGCTTCTATTTTTCGAAAACCAAACTGCTCCTCTATTGTCTGAATCGTTTCCCTGCACTGACACTGTATCCAAATCTGTTTTCGGTTTGGCTGATATTCTTCCCACAACTCCTCTTCTTTTGGATAAAAAAGTTCTATCTTACAAACTTTTCTTTCCTCTGGCAAAAACTCCTGTTCTTCCTCCTCTGTCTGTGACACTTCTTTTTTTATTACTCTAATTTCTGCACTTCTTTTTTCAGCCGTCAAATTTTGCATCGACAGCTCTACTATCACTTTTTTTGTACTTATATCCCACCAAATCCGATTTTCCATTACGGCAACATCCGGCAATTTTCTTAAACTAATTTCTCCTGTTATCCCGTTCCAAGTAGCTCCCAATGCATCCGAAACAGCATGTCCGTCTGGACGATATGGATACTGCATCTGATTATCCACTAAAACAGTAAGGGTATGCTTTCCCTTCTCCAAGTTTCCAAGCAGATAGCTATGCGGAGAACAAAGCATTGCTATACTTCCCTTTTCCTTTCCGTCTATCCAAACTGTAGTCCGCCAACGAGTACATTCCAAAAAAAGCTGATACTGCCCTTCCTCCTCTATCTTAACTTCCCGCTGATACCATGCCCACCCCAAATAATGTCTGGGAGGCTGTGAAAGAAAAGGCACAGAAACCCCATCTTCCTGCCCAACCTGATATTCTTCCCGCAGATACCACATATTGTCATGCAGGCTAGAAACCCAAGGCGTATCCCGACCGATTCGATCTCCATAACCCTGTGCCTGCAAAATACCGGGAAGTATCAGACCTTCCTTTTCCTCTTTCCATATTTTCCGATAATACTCCTTTAAAATTCCGTCTTTCTTTCTATCCAGCCTTACTTTCCACCACCCGCTTAAATCTAATTGCATCTCTTCTCTCTCCTATCCAAACCAAAAATAAGGTCTGCCCCAAACCTGCCTCTTTATGCAGGTTTCCAGACAAACCTTTTTATCTACTACTTACAAAGAAATCTGCTCTCCGCCTTTTACCTCAACAATCTCCTTTGCCACACTTAACCAAACACTCTGCACAGAAGGATTATACACAAAACTCATATCCGCCGCAAATTGCAGCCGACTTGCTGCCTCCATATAATCTACAATCTGAATATTCGTTGCATACCAGATATCCTCTTTCTGAGAAACCAATTTACAAAAATCCTCAATTAAATCCCAATTTCCTTTATCGTCAAATTCATAGCTATGCCCCCAAACATACATCATATATAGATACTGCGTTTTATGTAAATTCACAAATTCCTCACCCAATGCCAGTAAATTATGATTGTGATGGCAAGTTGCTTTCCACTCAAAATAATTCTCCGGCAGAGCAAATCCATCCGTATTTCCCACTACCCGTGCATATCGAATCCCCAATTTCGGAAGCACATCCATAATCTCCTTACTATAAGAACCATTCGGATAAGAAAGCCCCCGAACCGGATAGCCCATAATCTTCTCAAGCCCCTCTCTGTCATCTAATATCTGCTTCACTACCTGCTCCATCGGACAGCGTGCAATCGTAGGATGCGTATAAGTATGACAGGAAACCTCATGCCCACGATACAATTCCTGAAATTCTTCCGGCAAAATCCTTCTTTCATCTCCAAACAAACCAGCATTAATATGAAATGTCCCTTTTATCCCATACCGATTAAAAATAGAAACCAGCTTTCGATCCGCTTTCTTACCATCATCATAACTCATTGTCAAAACTTTATGCTTTCCACCCGGAAAACACGTATAAATTGTTTTCATCTCTTTCTCTTCCTTTCTAATACCTTATCTTTTTCATTCCCCTATCAACTATCACAAATTTCATTTCATGATAAAACCTTATCTAACAAAACATAACCATACCAACAAAAACTCTACAGCTATTAATTATAACTCAAATTTCCTGCAGGATCAATCCGCTTTTTCTTTTGCTTCAATAAGTCTTTTAGAGGATGCTAGATTCAAAAACGGTGAACCGCCTGCTGTTCCACGTTTCCAAAAAGTAAGAAATTCTAAGACTTCTGCCGTTCCATGCATCCAACCGGACAGACCGGAGCGCAATTCGCCCTCATAGCAGCCAGAATGAAACAGACATCCCAAAACGATGCCACCTGCCACAAAATAATCCCATTCCAATACGTCGGGCTAAACACGCTCCTTTTTTTTCACACACTGCATGGAAGCAGTATGTGAAAAAAATCTTAGGTTTTTGAGCAGAAGTCAAGAACTTCTAACTTTTCTCCAAAGTCACTGCAGGCGGTTCA
>CAJUGZ010000087.1 GCA_910585855.1 uncultured Lachnospiraceae bacterium
TAGGTTTTCGAGCAGAAATCTAAGAACTTCTAACTTTTTTCCAAAGTCACTGCAGTCTGCCCACCGTTTTCGAATCTGGCTGTTTCTTGATCCCGGAACAAAAAAAGAACGAACAGGAGCAAACCGCCTCTGCGTCCGGTGAAAGCCAATCATTTCTGACAGCTTATCCAAAAGCCTAATTAAAAAAGAGAAATTTTTTGATTGATTTTAGTGAAATAGGAGTTTACAATATAAGGAAAGAGATTTTGTTTGGGAAGGGAGAGTGTAGTATGAAACAGATTATTTGTTTTCATAATCCAGAAGAAAGTAATGGGTTTTTGAGTAATTGGTATTTGTCTGAATTTGATATAGATGGGAAGAAATTTTCTTCTATGGAACAATATATGATGTATAAAAAGGCAGAGTTATTTCAGGATTGGGAAGCTGCAGAAAAAATTTTGGCTACGGATCAAGTGGGGAAAATTAAAATGTTGGGGCGTTCTGTTCGAAATTATGAGGATACGATTTGGAATGGAGTGCGCCAGATTGTGGTGTATGAAGGGCTTTTGGCTAAGTTTGGGCAAAATGAAGAGTTAAGAAGGCTGCTTTTGGATACGGGAGATGCTGTTTTGGCGGAGTGTGCTGTGCAGGATTGTATATGGGGAATTGGGTTTTCTATGAAAGATAAAAGGCGTTTTGTGGTTGAGGAGTGGAAAGGGCAGAATCTTTTGGGATATACATTGATGAAAGTGCGAGAGAGGGTAGGATAATTGTTTTTAGAGAAGTGAGCGGATATATTTTAGAATTTTGTGTATAATAGGAGATATAAGCGGAAAAAAATATTTTACATATAAAGGAGGGTTTTTATGCTGGAAAAAGTGGATTTATCAAAGAAAATGAAAAAGGATGAGGCGAAGGCAAAGTTAGAGAAGATGGGAGCAGAATTATCTCATTTGCAGAGGGAATGTAAGGCGTCTGGGATACCGGTGATGATTGCATTTGAAGGGATTGGTGCATCTGGAAAAGGGGTTCAGATTAATAAATTGATTCAGGCATTAGATCCAAGAGGGTTTGATGTATATACGGTAAATCGGGAAACAGAGGAAGAGAAAATGCGGCCATTTTTATGGCGTTTTTGGTCAAAGACACCGGAAACAGGCAGAATTGCCATTTTTGATCGAAGCTGGTATCGCAGGGTTTTAGGAGATCGGTTTGATGGATTGACGCCAAAGAAGCAGATTCCTTTTGCTTTTGCGGATATTCATAGTTTTGAAAGACAGCTTACGGATGACGGTACTGTAATTATTAAGTTGTTTCTTTATATTTCTAAGAAAGAGCAGGAGAAGCGTTTTAAGAAGCTTGATGAGAATAAGGAAACGGCATGGCGGGTCAGTAAAGAGGATTGGAATCGTCATGAGGATTATGAACAGTATTTGACTTTGTGTGATGAAATGTTGGAACAGACGGATTTTGAGTTTGCGCCTTGGACGATTGTGGAAGCGATGGATAAGGAGTATGCTGCTGTAAAGATTATGAACGTTGTGATTCATCGTCTGTGGGAGGCTCTTGTTGAAAAGAAGCAGAGGGAGGAGTTAGAAGAGAGGATTGCAAAGGTAGAACAGGTGGAAAAGAAAGAAGGAAAGAGGGGAAGAAAAGCGAAAGGGGCAGCAGAAGCAGAAGCGGAGAAAGAAAAGGATGCAGTGAAATGGAAAGAGGAAGAGTATAAGATTGGGGTATTGTCTGGTGTGGATTTGTCAAAGAGTCTTTCGGAGAAAGAGTATAAGGCTCGATTGGATAAGCTGCAAAAGAAAGTGGAAATTTTGCACAGTGAATTATATCGCCAGCGGATTCCGGTGATTCTTGCATTTGAGGGCTGGGATGCGGCAGGAAAGGGCGGAGCGATTCGGCGGCTGACTAGTAAGTTAGATCCGAGGGGATATGCTGTTTGTCCGACTTCTGCTGCAAATGATATTGAACGGAAACATCATTATCTTTGGAGGTTTTGGAATAAAATGCCAAAAGCCGGGCATATTGCAATTTTTGATCGGACTTGGTATGGACGGGTTATGGTAGAGCGGATTGAGGGATTTTGCAGTACGGCGGAATGGAAACGGGCTTATCAGGAGATTAATGAGATGGAAGAGCATCTGGTAAATTCGGGAGCGATTATTTTGAAGTTTTGGCTTCAGATTGATAAGGATGAGCAGGAAAGACGGTTTAAGGATCGAATGGAAACGCCGGAGAAGCAGTGGAAGATTACAGATGAGGACTGGCGTAATCGGGCAAAATGGGATGAATATGAACGGGCTGTGGATGAGATGCTGGTGCGGACTTCTACTACTTATGCTCCTTGGACTGTGGTAGAGGCAAATTCAAAACAGTATGCCCGGGTGAAGGTATTAGAAACGGTAGTGGAAGCGATTGAGAAGCGGTTGAAAGAAGAAAAGTAAATATTTTATAAAAGAAAGGCATGAAACTGGGTTATCTGGTTTGATGCTTTTTTTGGTATATTATCAAGGGGATGCTAGAAGGATGTTAAAATCAGGAAGACGCTAAAATACAGCAATACATCGTCTAAGTGCCGACGGGAAATGATGACCCGGCGCAGACCATTTTTTTGATTTTGGCTGTGTATGTATACCGGAAAATAAAAATATAGATGCAATTTCTTTATAGCATAATTGAAACATCAATGAAAATTTTATGAAAAAAGATAGGTTTGTATTATATTTTTAGATCAACTGTTAGAAATTTTTTTCTCTGTATGAAGGATCTCGGGAAAATTTTAAAAGGTGTAAATTAGTGTTTTTAAGAATAAAGGAGGAGGATATAGGAAAAGATAAAAAAGTATCTAAAATGTAACCATGCAACATTTTTAGAAAAATGTTGCATCCTTGTTCTGGTTATTATATCGGAAAATGGAAAAATTACTTTAGAGGGATTTTAAAATTTTTTTCTTTTTTTCGTCAATTTTTCAAAGATAAGAGTCGTTTTTCTTAAAAAAATCTTTATAATTCAAGGTTTAGAAAGAGTTGGTCTTTGTCGTCTTGTTCGATTCCTAAGTAGCGTTTGGTTACTTCAAAGGAAGAATGGTTGTAAATGGAAATTAAGAGGGTGGGATTGGTTTCGGCTAACCAGGCGTGATAACCAAATGTTTTTCTTAAAGAGTGACAGCTAATGTGTTCTGGCAGATGCAGTGCTTGGCTGGCATCTTTTATGATCCGATAGGCTTGTGTTCTGCAAAGCGGGGTATCTCGCAGATGTCCAGTAAAGAGATAGTGGGTTGGCTCTACATAAGAAAGGCTTTTTAAATAGAGGGAAAGTGCATGAACTGTGGGTTGATTGAGTGCAGTCATACAGCGTTTTCCTGTCTTTTTTTCGATTAATTCGACATGTGTTCGGAAGCGATGGAGTTCAAAATCATAGAGTTGTTCCCATTTTAAAAGTAAGAGATCGCTGATTCGAAGAGCGGTGTTGACAGCGGTACAGATCAGTGCATAGTTGCGAAGATTGGGTTTTTGGGTTAAATAATAGTTTTTTAATTGTTCGAGATCTTCTGATTTTCGGATGGGTTGTGTTGTTCCCATAGTGGATACCTCCTGTTTTTTCTGTGATTTTTTGAAAAATGTAACTGAAAAGATGCAACACTTTTCTAAAAATGTTGCATGGGGTTCTGATACATGTGGAAGGTACGAAAATTCCTATACATTGTAGACTAACAAGGAGGTTGGTTATGCTGAATTTAACAGTAAAACCGGGTGAATATTTTATGATTGGCGATGAAATTAAGGTTGCCTTTGTAGGCGGAACTGCGAATAATGCAAAGATTTTAATCGACGCTCCTAGAAAGTATAACATTGTAAGAGGAAAAGTATTAGAGCGTGCGGCAGCAGATCGTGGTGAAAAGATGTCAGGCAAGCATGAATTTTACCCGGAAGTTCCGATTCCAGCGGAAAAATTGAAGCGGATGATAGGAAAGCAGAAGCATCAAAAAGAAATACGGTAGGAAGAGGAACAAGGAATAAGAAACGTTCGAGTTCAAAACAGCAGCAGAAAAAAGATTTATTTTAGAATAAGTGAAATTATCTGTTTGCTGTTTGGATTCGGAAGAGAAGGGTAATAATGTAGTGCTAACCTAGGGGTACTGCTTATTATAAAAGAATAAAGAACCGGGGAACGGATTCCCCAATTTCATTAAAACATGGAGGTATAATTTTATGAGTATGGTAGTACAACACAATATGCAGGCGATGAACGCCAATCGTATGTTAGGAATCACATCTAGTTCACAGGCAAAATCCACAGAGAAATTATCATCTGGTTATCGTATCAATCGTGCAGCAGATGATGCAGCAGGTCTTGCTATTTCAGAAAAAATGAGAAAGCAGATCCGTGGTTTGACACAGGCTTCCACTAATGCGCAGGATGGCGTATCTTGTGTACAGACAGCAGAAGGTGCATTAACGGAAGTGCATGATATGTTACAAAGAATGAATGAGTTGGCAGTACAGGCAGCAAATGGAACAATGTCTGAAACCGATCGAAATAATATTCAGGATGAAATTGATCAGTTAGTAACAGAAATTGATCGTGTAGCTGAAACAACGAAATTTAATGAAACGTATCTGTTAAAAGGAAATGGAACAACAAAAACAACCTATTTGTCTGCAAAGGATGCTGGTTTTGATGGTGTTTTAACACAGACTTCTACACAGGGAACATTGACCATTAATGAATTGGAAACCGGAGATTCCATTACAATTGGCGGAACAAATTATACAATTGGTGTAGCTTCTTCTGCAATTAAAACTTCGGTTGCTGCATTGGGTACTGGTGATGTAGTGACGATTGATGGAAATACTTATACGGTTTGTGATTCAGGTGATTCTAATACAATTGCAGGGCTTTTGGATACAGATAAGCTACAAAACTTGGTAGATAATGGTGTAACTGTAAAATTCTCTAATGGAAAATCAGCAACCGCATTGGATGAAGGAAATGATGGTACAGAAGGAGCAGAACCTGCAACCGCAACCGTTATTACAGCAGATCAAGCATATGGCAAGATGAAAACAGAATTAGCACTTGCCAATAAAATTGGTGATACAGAAGATAATGTAGCGATTGATAATGTAGAATGTGACGTTCAGCAAGTGAATGGATCAACAGTAGTAGCATTTACCTTTAGCAAAGGAAAAACGAAAATTGAAAATGCAGTATCTTTGAATTTGCATGTAGGTGCAGATGCAGATTATACCAATAAAATTTCTTTGAATGTGGATGCTATGACTTCAAAGGGTCTTGGAATTTATGGATTAAGTGTAGCAGATAATAAAGGAAGATTTGCGACAGATGCGATTGATGCGATTGCAGATGCTGTAGCAAAAGTTTCAAGACAGCGTTCGGCTCTTGGTGCAATTCAGAATCGTTTAGAGCATACGATTTCTAATTTGGATAATGTAGTAGAGAATACGACTTCTGCAGAATCTCGGATTCGTGATACGGATATGGCAAAAGAGATGGTAACTTACTCGAAGAATAATATTTTGCAGCAGGCTGGTCAGTCTATGTTAGCACAGGCAAATCAGTCGAATCAGGGTGTATTGTCACTCCTTGGTTAATTTGCATTTTTTATTCGAACGGCTGTATAGTGGCTGGTTGGAATTGATGAAATTTTGTTTTAGAGGTAAGTTTATACAAGCATGGCAGATATCATGCCATGCTTGTATCATATAAAGGAGAAAGCAGTTAATGGATACGAAATCGAAGAAAGAGGTTTTGTTAAGTATTACGATGTTAATTAGTAATCGACCAGATACATTAGAAAAGTGCTTAAATTCACTAAAACCGTTGTTGGATGGAATTTCTTCTGAATTAATTTTGGTGGATACGGCAGGAGATAGTCGTTGTTTGAAGATTGCACAACGCTATACCAGCCATATTATTCCTTTTTCTTGGTGTAATGATTTTGCAGCTGCACGGAATGTTGGCTTAGAAAAAGCAAATGGATTTTGGATTATGTATATTGATGATGATGAGTGGTTTGAGGATATCTCGGAGGTGATTCGTTTTTTTAAAGAAGGAACGTATCAACAATATGCCAGTGCTGCTTATCTTACTAGAAATTATGCGAATCGAAAAGGAACATCGTATTCGGATCGCACGGCGAATCGATTGTGTCGGCTAGAGAAACAGACTCAGTTTAAAGGACGGATTCATGAACAATTATATCCCATGTATGAACCTTGTTATTATATGAAGGCTTATGTGCATCATTATGGTTATGCCTTTGAAAGTGAAGAGGATAAAATTCGTCATGCTTGGAGAAATATTAATTTATTATTAGAAGCCAGACGGGTAGAAAAAGATAATTGGATGGCAGGAGCACATTTAGTACAGGAGTATTATGTGGCAAAGGAATATTTTTCTTTAATTGAGATTGCAAGAGAACTGCGGTTTCATAAAAATGCTTATGATGCAGGCAGAAACGATTTTACCGCTTATGTTTCGGTGATGGAAGTGCGTTCTTATATGAATTTAAAACGTTATGAAGTGGCATATCAAGTAGGAAAAGAATTGCTGGCAGAACCAAGAGCACTGCTGATTGTTCATCTTTGTATTGCGAATTTAATGCCGGAGATTTGTTTAAAATATACCAATGAAAAGGAAGCGTTTTCTTATTGTCAGATGTTTTGGGAACTTTATAAAAAGTGGCAGGAAAATGAGGAGAAAAATAGTGCAAGAGATGGGTTTAGTCTTCGGGGAATCTATTTAACGGAAGAACGATTTGGAAAAATTCATATGGCAGAGCTTCATGCTTTTGTTCGGGAGCAGAATTGGAAAGAAGCGGCGGATTCGTTTCGAAAAATTGTATGGAAAAAAATTGAAAGTACAATGGGAAATACATTTGAAGATACCGTTTTGTTAATTGCACATACGGATTATGAGGAAATCTATACTGAGGCGATGAAGGTTCTGTTAAGAGGAGAAGGCTCAAAAGAATATCTGACACAGCAGATTCAGCGGTTAGAAGGAGAAGCAAAAGAAAAAGTATTGTATTTCACGGATATCGTCGAAGGAGAGTATTATTTTACAGTATCAACTGCATTATGCTATGTTGTTGTATGATAAACCAAGAACCAGGCAGCTTTTACAGGAATGGAAGGAGCAGAATTATTCCTTTTTTTTGCTGGATTATGAGTATTGGAAAGGGTTAAATAGGCTGCAGATTGATTTATCGGATTGGTTGTGTGATGTTCGAATTGAGGAGTGGATTTCTTTAACAGAAGCAGTATTTGAACGGATGTCGGAGAAAGAGTGTGAAGATATCTATCAAGTCTTGTTAAGGGGGTTGGAGAAGACCGATCTTCGTTTTTTCTATTTGATAGCATTACGTTTGGAAAAACAGTTGCTTGCACGAAATATGAAATTAGAAAATTTAGACTACTTGGATGGAAAAGAAATTTGGGATAAATTATATCGGATTGCCAGTTTATGGGTTAGTTGTGCCGCTATGCTTTATCAGAAACAGGTATTTCAAGGAGATTTACAGACGGCACTTCCCGCCAGATATCAGTTTGCTTGGTTAATTTTTCAAGCAAATACTGTGAAAACCGATCGTTATAGTTTTGTGAAGAAACTTGCAGAAGCAGCAAAGGTCTATCTTAAAATGGGAGAGGTATGTAAGTATTTGATGCGGTGCTGTAAAGAGGAAGAAAAGAGAAGCGATTGAGATAAGAAAGGAAGGAAATAGTAAAGAGGTAGAAGATGAGAAAGGCACAGAAAAAACAGGCAGAAAATTTTGCAGAATTGCTAGGTCAGGCACAAGAAGAAATAGAAAAGGCGATAGAGAGAAACCATTTTGCATTAGCAATACAGTTATTAGAACAATGTCAAGAAGGGGCAATCGAACTTGGAAACGTTATTGCTGCATCTGAGGGAGAAAATTTTTATACGATTTCATTATTGCAGGAGTATTGTGAGGAAATATACCAGATTTATCAGAATGTGATTCAAACGCCATTTGTGCAAAAAAATCAAATGTATCAGAAACTCTGTCAATTACAGAAGCAGATTGAAAATAGTATAAAAAAGGATATAAAAGTTCATTTAGAAGTTGTATTTCTTCCATATAAAGCGTCGATGTGGGATTCATTAGAAAGTGTATGGAAAGCAGCGGATGCCGATTCAAATTGTGACGCTTATGTGATTCCTATTCCTTATTATGATAAAAATTTTGATGGTTCGTTTGGGAGGTATCATTATGAAGGGGATCAGATGCCAAGCGATATTCCCATTACTTATTATAAAGATTATGATATGGAAAAACGAAGACCAGATATAATATTTATTCATAATCCATATGATAATTGTAATCTTGTGACAAGTGTACATCCACTTTTTTATTCTGAAAATTTAAAAAAATATACGGAAAAATTAGTTTATATTCCATATTTTGTATTAGGAGAGCCAAGTTTAGGCAGTAAAATTGAGATAGAAAAAATAGAGCATTTTATAACGTTGCCAGCAGTAATTTATTCAGATCAAGTGATTGTTCAATCAGAAGCGATGCGTCAGGTATATATAGAGAGAATAGGTGATTTTATATCTGACAATAGATATACAAGAAAATATTGGGAAGGAAGAATACAAGGTTTGGGTTCACCGAAGTTTGATAAAATAATAAATAAAACAGAAGAACAAATAGTACCAGAAGAATGGAAGAGAGTGATAAAAAAAAGGGATGGAAGTTTAAAGAAAATAGTATTTTATAATACAAGTATTAATGCTTTGCTAAAGTATAATGAACAAATATTAAAAAAAATGCAAAATGTGTTTAAGGTATTTAGGGAGCAATCAGATGAAATAGTATTATTGTGGAGACCACATCCATTAATAGAAGCAACTATTTTATCTATGCGCCCTCAGCTTTGGAAACAATATAAGGAAATTCTAGAGAACTATAAAGAAGATGGCTGGGGAATATATGATGATACAGCCGAATTAGACAGAGCAATTAAAATATCAGATTTTTATTTTGGTGATTCTAGTAGTGTTATACAGTTATGTAAATCAATAGGGATTCCTGTTATGCTGCAAAATGTGGAGATATTGATATGAAAAGTGATTTTTTTTGTGCAAGTGAGTTTATCATTATTGGTAATTCGATATGGTTTGTTCCGTTAGGTTATCGTTATCTTTGCTGTTATGATATAGAACAGAAAAAAATGTTAAAACAATTTTTAATTCCTAATAATGAAAGACAAGTGAGTTTATATGAAAGTGTAGTTTTTGTTGAAAATAAATTATTTTTTATTCCTTATGCTGCAGATTATTTTCTGATATTTGATTTTGCAAGAATGGAATTTGAAATGATTTCTATAGAAGCATATAAAACACGTGGTATAGGATTTTATGCGAATTGTATTTATAAAGAGTTTATTTATTTTTTTCCAAGAAGCAGAGAAAGATTTGCACATAATAATTGTATAATTGGAAGGATTAATTTAAAGACATATGAAATTGTATATCAAGATTTACAGGAATTATGTCAAAATAAGCCTGATACAGAATTATTACAAATATTGTTTCGTAAAGAATTATTTTTAGATGGAAATACTGTCTATTTGCTGTATAAAGAGGGAGGAGTACTACAGATAAAATTATCCGAAGAGGAAAATATTATTGAAGAAGTAAAATTATTGGGAGGACAGTATTTTTTCACTTCCGTTTGCAGTATAGATTTAAGAAAAATTTATTTTACCGATAATAGAGGGAAAATTCAGTATTATGATAAAGATACCTATCAACTGAAAAATTTAGACTATCATATAGATAATTTTGTTCCAATTAAGGATAAATATTGGTATTCAGAATGTTTTAGTTATAGTGTTCAGTACTATACCTATATATATTTATTTCCATCAGAAGCAAATATGGTATTGCAGGTGGATATTGATAATATGACAGTAGAAGAAGCATTTTTTAGTAAGCGAATATGTGCAGATAAGGAAAATTTTGAATATAGTTTTGGACAATTTTCGAAACCATATATAAAAATGGATAATTTATTTGTTTGGAATATCTGGAGTGGATATTTTTATTGTATCGATCTTTTTTCAAAAGAAATAAAGGAAATTAAAATAGATGCTTTTATGAAAGAAGAAGAATTATTTTATAGTTGCAGTGATTGGTATGCTGAAAATGAAGTGATAAAGGAAACTTCATTGCTATATAGTAATTTAGAAAGTGTATTATGGTATCTTAAGACAAGTAAAGAGAGTGTACAACATAAGAAAAGTATAGATAGTATAACAGGCGGAATGGTAGGGGAAAATATATGGAGCAAAATGAAAGAAGAATGAAAGATATTGCTGTATATGGAGTAGGTGAATGTGGAAGATATATATGGAAAAGTATATCAAATTGTAAAGAATCTCAGTATCGAATCGTTTTATGGATTGATAATTATAGAGAAGGTTCGGTTGAAGATATTCCTATTATTACTGAGAAAGAATTTCTTAGAAAACCTTTGGCAGAACAAGTAATTATTGCAGTAACAGATAGATTTTTAGCACAAGATTTAGCAATATCTTTATTGAATTCGGGATATGAAGAGGTATTTTTTGTTCATTCTGATTGTGTGATTTCTGAACTTCCGATTATAAAAAGTAATGGGGAATGGAGTACATTGATATGGAAGTGGAGTGAAAAGAAGCCGGATTTGTCTTATTGTGAGTATCAAATAGCAGATCATTGCAATTTAAAGTGTAAAGCCTGTGCTCATTATTCAAATGCAATAACAGAAGCTGTTTTTGCAGACAGTGGTATTTTTAGAAATGATTTAGAGAAATTAAGTTTGAAATTTGCTAATATAGAGAAATTCAGACTTATGGGAGGGAAGCCTTTATTAAATTCAGAACTTCCAATATTTATAAAATTAGTGAGGAAATATTTTCCGATGTCGGATATAAGAATTGTAACAAATGGATTGCTGATAGGGGGGAAAATTCGAAAAGTTTTATTGAAACAATTCAGGAGTATAACGTGGTGATGGATATTTCTCAATATCCCCCAACTAGAGCTATAATTGAAAAAATAGTAAAATTTATGGAAGAAAATAAAATAAAGTATCAAATTGAACCGCCGGCAAAAAAATTTTTTGTTCGTCTTTCTGATGGAAAGGAGAATCCATCAGAAGTATTTTATAATTATTGTTTGAGTAAAGAATGTAAGTTTTTGCGAAATGGGAAATTATTTATATGTCCGCATATTTCTATGACATATGAAATGAGAGAAATTTTAGGTTTGGATATTTTATATAAGGAATTTTTAGATTGTTCGATAGACTTAAATTCCAAATTAGATGGTTGGAAAATACTGTAAAGATTTTCAAAACCATTTTCTATGTGCAGATTTTGTACGAAAAATGTAAAATGGATTGATTGGAAGTGTGGAGAAAAATATAAAAGAGAAGACTGGATTGCCAAGGAGGACAAAATGAATTGAAACAAATAGATACAATTATTATATTTGGATGTACTAATCTTGGATTAGAATTACTGCATATATTGAACCTGTTGGAAGGGAATAAGGAAATATGTTTTTATGATAATGATACAGAAAAGCAAGGAAAAGTTTGGAATGGTAGTATTGTTTATACTAAAGATCAGCTTTATCAATCGGTTCATACTTCATTATTTGTTTTAGCGAGTATTAATTTTTTTGAGGAGATGAAAAATCAGTTATTTTTATTGGGAGTAGAAGAAGACAGAATTTTATATCCTTCTAAAATATTAAATAAGCAAAGAGAAATAGATAGAGAAGTTATTAAAAAAAGAAATCCAAAAAAAACATTAAATTTTCTTGTAGATTTAGCAGAGCATTGCAATTTAAATTGCCAAAATTGTGATCATTTTTCTCCATTAGCAAAAGAACATTATACAGATAAAAAGATATTTGAAAAGGATATGAAACGAATAAGTGAATTATTGGAAAATAAAATTTCACATGTGGATTTAGAAGGAGGAGAGCCTCTTTTGAATCCAGATATTGTGCAATATATTAGGATTGTACATAAATATTTGCCAAATACACAAATTCAAATTTTTACAAATGGAATTTTATTAGAGAAGATGAAACAAGAATTTTGGGAAATATGTAATAGTTGTCGGGTGATTTTAGAAGTAACAAAATATCCGATTGACTTTGATTATAATAGGACAAAAGAATTGGCAGAAAAGAATGGTGTATTATTTCGATTTTTCAGCGGAGATGTTGTGGTAAAAACTTCTATGCATAAACCATTGGATTTAAAAGGAAAACAGGATAAATATAAAAGTTTTCAGGCTTGTTATATGGCAAACGGAGATTGTGCAATGCTGAAAAATGGAAAATTATATGGTTGTACTTTATTACCTAATTTAGAAACTTTTAATAAATACTATAACCAAGATTTGAAGGTAACAGATAAAGATTATATTGATTTGTATATGGATATTACAGCAGATGATATATTTGATTTTTTATGTAATCCTATGCCCGGTTGCAGATACTGTAAAGTAGGGGAATGGACATATAATCATAAATGGCAGATTAGTCAAAGAAAGATAGAGGAATGGACATAGAGAGGTTACAATTTTCTTTGATAGAAGAGGCATAATATGAATGTATTAATATTTAAAACTACCAATGAAAAAAGATTAGAGGAAATTTTAAAATGGTTAAATAAAAAAGAAAATCAGATTTTTCTAGTACTTCCGCATAAAGGAGCAGAACAATATAAAAGACAATATAAAGCACCTATATTGATAGAAACAGATATGGAATATATGGATTACCATGCTTTAAAAAAAGAAAATCGGATTCCTAATCTTTGTTTTGATGAAGTATGGGTTCCATCTTCTTTTATAGATGATTTTTTTTCTTTTGGAGATATTTATGCAATACTTACAGAAATAAGATATAAGAAAATGATTTGGATAGGGTCGGACAATCACAAAATTATTATAAAGAATGATATACAATATAAAATAAAAAATAGAATTTACTATTTTTTTTCAAAAAAAATTTTTTTTATAGCGAAAGCAGGTTGTACTATTTATTCTGTAATAAAAGGATATAGGTGGTAATATGTGTGGAATTGCAGGAATTATTTATAAAAATGGGAAAAAGGTAGAAAAAAGTGTAATTACGGAGATGACAGAAGTGATGGTGTATCGTGGACCAGATGCAATGGGAAGTTTTCTAGATAATAATTTTGGAATGGGGCATCGGCGGCTTTCTATTGTTGATTTATCAGAAAAGGGTACACAACCAATGTTTAGTTATGATAGACGTTATGTAATTGCTTATAATGGAGAAATTTATAATTATTTAGTTATAAAGAAGGAACTTCAGAAATTAGGAGGGCATTTCCAAAATAATACAGATACAGAAGTTATTTTAGAGGCTTATCGAATTTGGGGAATAGATTGTACAAAAAGATTCAATGGGATGTGGAGTTTTGCTTTATATGATATAGAAAAACGTTGTTTATTTTTGTCAAGAGATCGGTTTGGAGTAAAACCATTATATATCCTTGATCGAGAAGATGTGTTTGTATTTGCTTCTGAAATTAAATGTATTACTGCTGTTTTTTCAGATGAAAAAGTAGTAGACGAAATAGCAGTGGCACGATATATGCATTTTATACAAGAGGATGCTGATGAACATACTTTTTATAAAAATATTCAAAATTTTCCAAGAGCAACAAATATGAAATATTTGTTAAAGGATAATAGAAGGATAAACCAAGTGTATTGGAGAATAGATGTAAACAAATTTAAAAAAAAGTGGAAAACGAAAAATCCTTATCGAACATTTCGGCGATTATTAGAAGATGCAGTTCGAATTCGTTTGCAGGCAGATGTACCTGTAGGTGCAAGTCTTTCCGGTGGATTAGATTCTAGTACGATAGTAAGTATTGCAAAAAAGAAATATCATACAACAATAAATACTTTTTCTTCTATTTATAAAGAGAAAGAATGTAATGAAAAGGAATTTATCGATTGTGTAAATATTGATACAGGTGCAAATGCACATTATATATATCCAGATAAATCAGAAAACATAATAGAAGATTTGAAAAAATTGATTTATTATCATGATGGACCTTGTGAATCAGCAAGTCCATATAGTGGATATTGTGTGTATAGAGGAGTAGGAAATAAAGTAAAAGTATTGTTGTTACAGTTCAGCCACCCCCCCTTACTGTAAAGAAAAAGTTCTGGATAAAAT
>CAJUGZ010000088.1 GCA_910585855.1 uncultured Lachnospiraceae bacterium
CTTCCATGCAGGGTGTGAAAAAAAAGGGGCGTGTTTAGCCCGGATAATAGGAAAGCGGCTATCTTATGGCTGGTAAAATTCTTCCTTACACTAATTACGTTTCGGCTAAAAGGAGGGCGAATTGCGCCCCGGTCTGTCTGGTTGGGGAAAGGAAAAGGCAGAAGTCTTAGAACTTCTTGCTTTTTGGAAACCGGAACAGCAGGCTGCCCACCGTTTTCGAATCTGGCGTCCTCCCACCGACTAAAGGTGATGGTAGGACGCCTGCTATAATTGAAAGGATTTTAATTATGAAAAAAATTAATAAGATCGAGCCAGTTTTTTCTGTTTTGACGGAAAAGAAAAAAGTAGCTGTTTATGCAAGAGTATCTAGGAATACAGAACGATTGGCACATTCTGTTTCTGCGCAGGTTAGTTATTACAGTACTCTTATTCGAAGCAATCCGAAATGGGAGTATGCGGGAGTATATGCTGATTGTGGGACAACGGGAACACTTATTTCAAAAAGGAGTGAGTTTCAGCGGATGCTGTCAGATTGTGAAGCGGGGAAGATTGATATCATCCTTACAAAATCGATTAGCCGTTTTGCAAGAAATACCGTTGATTTATTGGAAGCAGTCAGACATTTAAAAGCGTTGGGGATTGAGGTGCGGTTTGAGAAAGAACATATTAATTCGCTGTCAGAGGATGGAGAACTTATGCTTTCTTTGCTTGCTTCTTTTGCACAGGAGGAGAGCCGCAGTATTTCAGAAAATGTGAAATGGGGAATTAGGAAACGATTCGAATCTGCTGAAATCGGGGCAGCAAATAAGCATATTTTTGGTTATCAGTATGATGAAAAAGAAAAAAAATATATAGTGATTCCAAAGGAAGCGGAAGTTGTTCGATGGATGTTTGATATGTATAGGAAAGGAATTTCACTTCGAAATATTGCAAAAGCGATGAATGAATCGGGAGCAAGAACGGTGCGTGGATGTCTGTTTACAGAGTGTGCGGTGAAACTTATGATAGATAATGAGATTTATGCTGGGGATATTCGAAGGCAGAAATATTTTGTAGAAGATCCGATTACGAAAAAGAAGGTTTTAAACAGAGGGCAGCTTCCGCAGTATTATATAGAGAATTGTCATGAGGCAATTCTTGATCGCAGGACATGGGCAGAAATACAGGAAGAGAAAAAGCGCCGGGAGGCTGGGAAAAATCCGATATATCCGTTTACAGGGAAGATAAAATGCGGAATTTGTGGACATTCTTTTACACGAAAAAAAGGGAGTGTAAAGGGAAAAATTTATGTTGACTGGATATGCCGAGCGAAAAAAGAACCGGGGATAACCTGTACAAGCAGAAATTTTACTGATTTTCAATTAAGGCAGATTTCTGCTGATATAATGGGTCTGGAAGAATTTGATGAAGCAGAGTTTAAGAGGCAGATTGAAAAAATGGTGGTGATGAAAGACGGAAGTATGGAATACTTTTTTAAGGGAGGAGGAGTGAAACGATGGAGAGAAGAGTAATTACCATACCAGCTACAAAAAGTCGGTATACGGAAAATTTTATTGACAGTTATAAAAAACGCAGAGTTGCCGCTTATGCCCGTGTTTCTACAGACCATGAAGAACAGCAGAGCAGTTATGAGGCACAGATGGATTATTATACCAATTATATTAATAGACGGGAAGACTGGGAGTTTGTATCGATATATGCGGATGAAGGGGTAACAGGCTGTAATACAAGGAAACGGGATGGTTTTAATCGTATGGTAGCGGATGCCCTTTCTGGTCAGATAGATCTGATTATTACAAAGAGTGTATCAAGATTTGCAAGAAATACCGTTGACAGTCTTACAACGATTCGGAAGTTGAAAGAAAATAAAGTAGAGTGCTATTTTGAGAAAGAGAATATTTGGACATTTGATGAAAAGGGAGAACTGCTTTTGACCATTATGTCTTCTCTGGCACAGGAGGAAAGCAGAAGTATTTCCGAAAATTGTACTTGGGGGCAGCGCAAGCGCTTTGCAGACGGTAAAGTGACAGTACCATTTAAACGATTTCTTGGATACGATCGAGGAGAAGATGGAAATCTTGTGGTCAATGAGGAACAGGCAAAAATTGTTCGCAGGATTTATGGGCTTTTTTTGCAGGGAAGATCGCCTTATGCAATAGCAAAAATTTTGACAGCAGAGCAGATTCCATCCCCTGGAGGAAAAGAAATCTGGTCATCTGGAACAGTAAAAAGTATTCTTACGAATGAGAAATATAAAGGAGATGCCCTTTTACAGAAAGTCTATACCATTGATTTTCTTTCTAAAAAGAAAAAAGTCAATGAAGGAGAAGTACCGCAGTACTATGTAGAGGGCAGTCATCCAGCTATTATTATGCCGCAGGAATTTGATATAGTGCAAAAGCAAATGGCACTTTTGTGTCAGGAAAAAAGTCGTCAAAGCTGTGTTAATATATTTTCTGGAAAAATAAAATGTGGTGACTGCAAAAGCTGGTATGGATCAAAAGTGTGGCATTCTACAGATAAGTATCGAAAAATTGTCTGGCAGTGTAATCATAAATTTAACAGTGAAAAGAAATGTTCTACTCCTCATTTGGATGAAGAATCTATAAAGAAATTGTTTCGAAAAGCGATAAATATTCTTTTTATAGAAAAAAATGAAATAATTGAAAACTTTAATACGATTAAGGATACTCTTTTTAATATTCAATTATTAGAAAAAAAGCAGTTGCAGCTTCAGAAGGAAATCCATACAGTGGAAGAATTGATGCAGCAATATATGAATGAAAATAAGTGTACTTTATCTGAGCAAATGGAATACCAGAAACGGTATAACAGACTGGCAGAGCATCTGCATAATGCAAAAAATCGTTTTGATGAAGTTAGCCATATTATAAAAAAGAAACAGAAACAGCGGGAAAAAATAGAAATACTTCTTAACAGGCTGAAAGAGCAAGAAGAAATTGTTGTAGATTTTGATGAAAATCTCTGGTATAGTTTGATTGAATATATTACAGTCTTTAGTAAGGAAGAAATTTATTTTACTTTTAAGGATGGAACAGAAATTAAAGTATAAAAAATTTTATAGTTGAAATCGAAAGGAAAGTCTATTATATGTTTAACTGGTTACAGGTTGACAAAGCAGAAAATTGATTTTAAAGTGGCTTATGGGCAGTCAGGGAAGGAAAATAAAATGAAGTATACAAAACTTGGAAATTCAGACTTAATAGTATCCCGCATTTGTATGGGGTGTATGGGATTTGGTGATGCAAAAAACGGGCAACATTCGTGGACGCTTGATGAAGAACATTCCCGTGAGATTATAAAGCGGGGGCTAGAGCTTGGAATCAATTTTTTTGATACGGCAATTAGTTATCAAAGCGGTACGAGTGAGCAGTATGTGGGCAGGGTGCTGCGGGATTATACAAAGCGAGAGGATATTGTAGTAGCGACCAAATTCCTTCCTCGCACACAGCAGGAGATGGAGGCGGGCATTAGCGGGCAACAGCATATTGAGCATATGGTAAATAAAAGTCTTGAAAATCTTGGCATGGATTATGTAGATTTGTATATTTATCATATGTGGGATTACCAGACGCCGCTTTATGATATTATGGAGGGACTGAACAATATTATTAAAGCAGGGAAGACAAGATATATTGGTATTTCTAACTGTTTTGCATGGCAGCTTGCAAAAGCAAATGCACTGGCGGAAAAGGAAGGTTTTGCAAAATTTGTTTCTATACAAGGGCATTATAATCTGATTTTTCGTGAGGAAGAACGGGAAATGGCAAAACTGTGTGCAGAAGATAATATTGCTATGACACCTTACAGTGCGCTTGCAGGTGGAAGGCTTTCAAAGACTTTTAAAGAAACCTCAAAGCGTCTGGAAGAAGACAGTTATGCAAAATTCAAATATAATGCAACTGCAGAACAGGACAGTGTGATTATAGAACGTGTGGCAGAGTTAGCAGAGAAATATGGTGTATCGATGACAGAAATTTCTCTTGCATGGCTTTTATCAAAGGTAACTGCTCCAGTGGTTGGAGCAACAAAACTGCATCATGTGGAAGGGGCAGTAAAGGCGGTAGATTTTATTCTTACGGAAGAAGAAAACGCTTATTTGGAGGAATTGTATATTCCTCATGCCCTTGTAGGCGTTATGGCACAGAACACGGTTTCGGCAGCAAAAGAGAAACATGTCTGGTCTGTAGGAAACCAGAAAATATAGCTATCTGCTTGAAATGGTTAATTTATCAATAGATTTGTATTTTCCTGCTTTTGGTAGGAGCTGCATTGTCGGCTCTTTTTCAGAGATATGTACCTGCAGATGTGATAATAGGTTTGTTTGGAGGAAATGAAGCACTGGGGGGTTTTGATGGCGGCGACTGTGGGAGTTCCTCTCTATGCCTGCGCCTATGGGGCTAAACACGCCTCTTGCGTCCGGTGAAAGCAAATCTTTTCCGGCAGAATTCTATCTCCAAAAGCCGAATAAAAGATAGAAACAAGATAAACTTATAAAGTATGAAGTATCTACTTATAATCAAATAAAGTCAGTTCTTCTTTGGTTTTTCTACAAAGAATGATTCCCATAAGCAGCAGCACTGGAAAAATAATACCTGCCAAAACCCCCATTTTTAGGTTATCCCCCAATGCTCCTGATACCATTCCGACTAATGTAGGACCTCCTGAACATCCTATATCCCCGCCTAAAGCCAATAGTGCAAACATAGCTGTTCCGCCTTTTGGCAAAGCTGCTGAGGCCTTGCTGAATGTTCCCGGCCACATAATTCCAACTGACAGTCCACAGACGGCACAGGCAATCAGACTAAGCTGTGGAACAGGGAAAAGAGAAATTCCCAAATAAGATAAAATACATAGAAAACTGCTATAAACCATAAAGCGTTCTAAATGGATACGATCTCCATATTTGCCGTAAAACAATCTTGATGTACCCATTAAAACTGCAAACGCCATTGGCCCAGCCAAATCACCTGCTGTTTTAGAAATGCCAAGTCCTTTTTCTGCAAAAGTAGAAGCCCATTGGCTGACTGCCTGCTCGCTTGCTCCTGCGCATATCATCATTATCAGCAAAATCCAAAAGGCTTTTATTTGAAATAATTCCTTTAATTCCATTCCAGGTTCGCCATCCTCAATCAATGGTGCAATAGGAACTTTGGCAAAGACAAAAGCATTTCCAATAGGAATCATTGCCCAGATGACTGCTAAAATTTTCCAATTTTCTATACCAATCGTATAAAAAAACAATGTTGAAATAAATACGACTCCTGCATGACCCCAGCAATAAAAAGAATGAAGCATACTCATTGCTTTTTCTTTATTGTCAGAAGGGCACGCTTCTACAACCGGACTGACGAGAACTTCCAAAAGTCCACCGCCAATGGCGTAAATCATTACAGCAATCAAAATTCCGATAAAGGGTGTTGGAAAAATCTCTGGTAAAACTGTAAGAAGAATCAGTCCTGAAGCTGATAAAATGTGGGCTATAATCATTGATGCACGATACCCTATTTTATCTATAAATCCAACGGAAAGAAGATCGATCAATAATTGTATTCCAAAATTAAAAGTTACCAATAGAGTAATCTGAGAAAGTGGAATATTGTAATTTTTTTGAAAGAATAAAAACAGTAGCGGTGTAAAATTATTTACTATGGCCTGTACAATATATCCTATGAAACAGGCTGTAATTGTTTTATTATATTGATTTTTCATTTTGCTGCCTCCAAGTAAGATTGTATTTTAGGGGACGCCAGATGCGGAACAAAAAAGAATCATATGGCGTCCCCTTATACTGGTGAATAATCTACATAAGTATACATTATAAACAGAAGAAAATCTAGGTTTTTTTATTCTATTTGAAGAATGAAACAAATCCGTGGTATTGTCTGGATATGGAAAATGTAATATCGCTGCGTGAAAAACATATATTGTCTGGAAAGCTGGAACAGAACATAGTATGTGATTTAAATGATTTCTCATGGTTTGACAGGATTGATTTTCGATTGGAAGATGGGATTGTGTTTACTGCGGGTGGCTTGTTTTATTTTTTTGAAAAAAGGCAGATGCAGTATGCACAGATTCCTATGGCTGTAGTGGGGATTATTTTTGGCGCAGCGAATGAAAGTATTTATTATACAGAATTTGCAGTCCGGTCATTTCACATTTATCTCTGTACAGTGGTGTTTGCCTGTGTGAATAAAGCGGCGTTTATCTTTTTGCAGGCAATGGGTAAATCGGCTGCATCTACTATGTTCTCTATGGTTAGAGAAATTGTGTTCGGGGTTGGGTTTGCACTTCTTCTGCCGTATTTTTATGGACTGAATGGAGTTTTGTATTCTATGCCGGTATCCGATATTTTAACATTTATGATTTCTGTTGTTATTATTGTTTCCACATACAAACAGTTAAGCAATATGGACGCAAAGAAGCAGGATAGAGCAAAAAAGCTGACAGGAAAACCGGCATAAAGCGAAGTGTCAGACTCTTTATCGGACGCAAGAAACGGTTGGTTGGATAGCGTCAGAAGTTGTGTTTTTTTGTTCCGGGGTCAAGAAACAGCCAGATTCGAAAATGGTGAACAGCCTGATTTTTGAATAGGTAGCTGATTTTACAGGATATAGATACTAGAAGAGAATAAGCAGTGTTCTTATATATTGGGAATACTGCTTATTCTCTTTTCTATAATAAATATTTTTTAATATTTTGAAACAAAAAGGCAGTATCTGACGTCTAATGATTGTAAAACAAGTGAAGGTTGCTTGGATTTGTTTTACAATCGTATGCGCATAGGAGAAAGTTAATGAAAGGCATTGAAACAAAGTTTTATGTAAAGAAGGCGCAAAGGCATGATAAAGATGCATTTACCGAACTAATGCAGTTATATATGAAGGATATGTATAGAACTGCCATTGCAATTCTAATGAATGAAGAAGATGCAGCAGATGCTCTTCAGGATACCATTCTCACTTGTTGGGAAAAGTTAGATACACTTAAGAAACCAGAGTTCTTTAAGACATGGATGACTAGAATACTGATAAACCATTGTTATGATATTATAAGAAATAATGCAGTTTATGAGAATATAGAATCTTATGAAGAACCGTCAAAATGTGATGAATATAATCTTGAATTGAAGGAGGCATATGCTTCTGTAGACGAACGATATCGTCTGCCCTTGGAATTGTACTATAGTCAGGGATTCAAGATGAGAGAAATTGCAGAAATGTTATCATTACCATTAAATACCATCAAGACAAGGATTTCAAGAGGAAGGAAAGAACTAGAAGAGTATTATCGTAATTGTTAGGAGGATAGAAATGTCAAAAAAGAAAAATATATTTTCTGAAGAAATAGAATTGTCGGAAATTGTCTTGAAAAAAACAAATCAAGCCTTTGAAATGATTCAGCAGGAGGAGATTGACTATATGAAAAAAACAAATACAAAAGGTAAGAAATTATTTAAAACGCAGGTTGCTGTTATTGCAGGTGTTTGCATATTAGCAGTCAGCAGTATAAGTGCTGTTGCTGCCATGCGTCATTATTGGGGGAGAGGTATGAATGGAAATATTCAGGCATCTGAAGAGCAGCAGCAAGTGCTTACAGACGAGAAAGTAGCAAAAGTGTATAGTGAAGATCCAGAGAATTTATCACTTGCTGTAACAGATAGTGGTATTACAATAGAGCCAGATACAGTTATTGTGGATGATAGATTTGTATATATGTCATTTTGTATTTCCGGTTATAGTGTGGAGGATAGGACAGAACCGGGATTTGAAATGGTAAATGTATATCAGGGAGATAATTCAGAAGATGACAGTGCATGGGTTAATATGAGCGGAACTATGTATAATGGAATTATTCCTGATGAAAACGGCGTACCAGTGTATGAAGACGGAACTTCTATAGAGAATTACGAAGATGGAGGGATTATCTGTCATTATATGGATAGTAATGGAAATATGGAATATATTATTCAGGCAAGTGTTGTGGATGAGAATGATACATTTCTTGGTAAGACAATGCATATTGATTTTAAAAATCTAGGAACTTTTTCAAGGGCAGAGTTTACTTCGGCAGTGGAAGGAAACTGGAATTTTAAAATAAACCTTTCTGATGTAAGTTCATCTAAAAATATTCAGGTAGGGCAGAAAGTGGAAGGAACAGATTTTACAATAGAAAATATCAGCATCTCCCCTATTTCTATGAAAGTTAATTATTCTATTAGTGCAGCATCTGCTGGAAATGAAGATAATCTTGGTATTCCTGAAGTTAAGGGAGTTATACTGAAAGATGGAACAAGAATACCTTATTTAATTGATGGCGGCAGCTTGGGATATACAGATAGCAGTAAGTGTAATGCTTATCAAATAGCAGGTTATGATCGAGTGATTGATGTTGATGAAGTAGCTGCACTAATTGTTTTGACTTCATATGAAAATGAAAAAGTAGAGATACCGGTTTCAAAATAAAATATAAATGGTTTTTAAATTGGACAATGGAGCTGCAGTCTTGCTGCTTTTTTGAGTTCCTTATCTTCCTTTTGCTGCGGTGTCAGATAATCGATAGAGCTATGTATCCGCTTACGGTTATACCAGCCTTCTATGGTCACTGTACATTGCAGCAGTCATTCTGGTTTGCAGTGTTCCCAAAACAGTATATCACATTCAATTCAATGCAGTATGTGGTTATGAAACGTAAAAAGGACGATATGGATTTGTTTGCGGAGGAAACGCACACCGATACTGGCAATGTCAAGCTGTTGTTCTTACACGACGAATCTGTTATCAAACAGGGTACAGTCTAAAGATGTGCAGAAGCTTTTAGGACACTCGGACGTAAGCACAACCATGAATGTCTATATACACGCTACAAGGGAGGCTAAGCGGGATTCCGCAAAGCCTTGAAAAACAGGAAAGTTAATATAGTTAGTAGATAAACTTGAATTTGTTTCTCTAGGATTATAAGATATCTATCATTCCATCCTCAGAAATTACAACGGCAATACTACTTTTGTTATTATTGATATAGTTAACTGCAGAATTATATCTTGATCCTCTTTCTGGATTTCCCTTTCCAGAGTTAGGATTTGATAAAATTAATCCTATCCCTGAACAATTGCCAAATGGATCGATCATAAAAGCTCCATCAATTGAACATAATCCAAGTATTAAGTCCTTGTTTTCTCTTATTAGGTTTTTTTCGTGTATAGCAGTTCCTTTACCTTCCTCAACTAGTGCCGCAATTTCTTCTTTTGCTGTGGGGGAAATAATTACCATTGTCCCATGTTTCTGGCAACTTGCTACTTTGATTATATCCACAATGCCTTTATCATATTTTTTTTTGAATTTTTCATCACATTTTTTTAGAAGTAAATGACTATCAAATTTATTTTCAGGTAATCTATATTGTCCATTAAGATACTTTATAATATGTTTCCCATCGCACGACAGATCCCACATATTTACATCAATAAATTCAAGTAAATACGATTCCTTATGATTTTTAAAGTTATCTAATCCAACAATTTCTCCTCTAGATATAGTAGCAATTAAGCATGTGTTCTTATTTGACATCTCTAACATTTTTCGTATTTTTTTTACATTTTCTATAGATAATGCTACAGGTTGTTCAAACCTAACAATATCATCTATGCTATCAGTAAATACAATTTTTCCTCTACATGGAGTTCCTTCATACTCATAGTTAGCAATCTTTGTAAAAATATGTTCTGTTGGGATTTGACGGGATTCAAACATATCATTTGCAGATGCTGTTATAACTGCCTGACTATCTGAAATATAATTAATAGTTGAATAATATAGTCCATAATAAACAAATTCCAACCATTTTTCAAAAAAGTTATCTATTAAAGTATTTAAAAAATATTTATATGAATTATTATTATCTTCTTTGGTATTAGCAAGTTCCCAGTATTTCAAACAAGTTTCTTCATTCAGTTTAGATACAAAAAACACACAAAACGGACCAAATTCAATCCAATTTGATACAAACAAAGAATTATTACTATTGGTTTTGGTATTCATTTTAGACTGAATTAATGTATGTCCACAAGGATTGCTGTAACCACCGTGGCGATGTATAAATGGAAATTTCATTTTGCTCTCATTATATATTTCACATTTTTTAATATTTAATTGCTCTTTTTCATAGTAAAAGGCATTTTCCCTTTCAAATTCAACTATTTCCTTAAGTATTGTTAAATGTGATCCAATTTCCGCCCTAATATCATCACATTCAAATTCCATGAACTTTTCACTATCTAACAGAATTCCATTTATATTAGGCTTAAATGGAATCATCCCAATATAAAAAAATTCACTTTTCAGTGTATACCCGCTCACTTCATTAATAATATAAAAAAATTCCTTACTAATTATTTGGTAATAATTCATTATATCATTTATAAAATCTTTGTTTTCTGTAAAATAAAAATCTTTTTGTTCTTTTGTCACTTTCTTTTTCCTCCTATAATTTAATTTATTATTTAACTCTACAACTTCTGGTTTGTTGAATTATGATACCATAAGATGAAAGATAAATCTATTGGATTTTGTTTCTTTTTTATGTTTGAACTCTCTTTCGAGGCAAAATAAAAAAGTGTAGGGAAAATAAAATTGTATCAAAATGGGCAATTAGATAGATGAAGGTATTTCCGGTACGAATACCGAAAAGCGGAAAGAATTTAATCGTATGATTGCATGTGCAAAAAAGGGAGAGTTTGATTTTATTATTACAAAGGAAATTTCCCGCTTTGCAAGAAATACACTGGATAGTATATTCTATACTCGTAAACTAAAGGAGTATGGTATCGGTGTTATTTTTCTAAATGATAATATTAATACTTTAGACAGCGATGCAGAACTTCGTTTAGCAATTATGTCTTCTATTGCACAGGAAGAAAGCCGCAGAACTTCTGAGCGTGTAAAATGGGGACAAAAACGCCGAATGGAGCAGGGGGTTGTATTTGGACGAAGTATGCTTGGCTATGATGTAAAAGATGGAAAACTATATATTAATAAAGAAGGAGCAAAAATTGTCCGTCTTATTTTCCACAAGTTTGTAGAGGAAGGAAAAGGAACTTCTGTAATTGCCCGTGAACTTTTAGAAGAAGGTATAAAGCCTATGTATGTAGAGGAATGGCAGAATACGGTGATTCTCCGTATTATTCGAAATGAAAAATATTGTGGTGATTTGGTGCAGAAAAAAACCTATACACCAGATTTTTTATCTCATCAGAAAAAATACAACCAAGGACAGGAGGAATTTGTAATTATTAAAAATCATCATGAACCGATTATTTCCCGTGAGTTATTTGAAAAAGCCAATTATATTTTAGACGAAAAGTCACTTTCAAAAAAAGGCAGAGCAAAATACAGCAGCCGTTATCCATTTTCTGGAAAAATAAAGTGCGGCAGATGCGGAGCAAGCTATGTTGCTAGATATAAAACCCGAAAAGATGGCAGCAGATATAGGACATGGCGTTGTTTTGAGGGAGTAAAGCATGGCAGACCTCATATAGATAAAACAGGAAATTACATTGGCTGTTTTGGAGAAAGCGTCCGCAATGAAGATATTATTTATCTATTATATCTTATTTGCAAAAACTTAAAAATTGATGATCAGAAGAGAATAGATAATCTTATAAAAACAATTACTGCGGTAATACAAGCAGATTTGATAAATGAAAATATATCAATAGAAAAAGCAAAACAAAAGGAACAAATAGAAAATATAAAACAAGTGATAGAAGAAATTTTCAGAGGTATTTTATATGAAGAAGAATATTATTCTCAGATACTTGATAAGGCAATTATTTATGATAAAAATCATATCGATATCTATTTGAAAATGCTGCCATATAAATGGAGTTTTGCAGCAGAAAACAGTATAGAAATTTAAATCATGTAGTTTATTGAAAAAATAATAAATTAGTGCGATAAAAGTAATTTTATAAAATTATTGGAACAAGAAAAAAATGTACATTGACAGCAGTTCTTTAAAATGCTATGCTGATTTTAGATTATTTACAATAAGTTTCGTGGTTTTTATTTTATTTGACAATATAGAAAACAATAAAAAAATAGGAGGCCAAAGATGGAGAAGTTAAAAAAACAAGATTTGAAAACAGAAGAAACCGGGAAACAAAAAAATCCAGATCAGACTCTGCAAAAGCGTTTGGTTTCACAGGTAATGCGTTTATTTTTGATTTTAGTTATTATACTTATTGTTGTATCCGGTGGATTTGTGTATTTCAGCAATATGAGTACTCTGCATGAAATGGCAAATGTGGCATTGAATTCAACTTCTTCTGCAGTAGAACAGACGCTGCATACATTGGAAGTAAATGCAATGAATGTAGCAGCCTTAGAAACCATTCGGGATACCCAGACATCGAAAGAGGAAAAATTAGATGCAATGGAAGGCGTTCGTCTGCAGAATCATTATGATGAAGTGGGATTTGTTGAATTAAACGGAAAGGGATATTCGAATTATGGAGATTTTGACTTTAATGATCAGCTTCACTTTCAGGCAACATCAAAAGGAGAGGTTTTTGTAGGTGAACCGATTATAAATCGTTTGAACGGACAAGTAATTATTATATCAGGTGCTCCTGTCTATAATGAAAATAAAATTGTAGGCACAGTATATATTGTGGACTTGGTTTCGTCCGTAAATGATAAAATCGGGGAAATTACATTTGGAAAAACTGGTCATGCATATATTATAAATAAAGAAGGAACTGTAATTTTTCATAGAGAGGAACAAAAAATTGCAGATCAGGAAAATGCGATTTTACTTCAGGAAACGGATAAAAAGTATACTTCATTGGCAAAAGCAACGCAAAAAATCCTTTCTGCTACAGAAGGAGGTACAATTACTTACCGTCAGAACGGCAAAAGCATGTTTGCAGCATATTGTCCGGTAAAAGATCATGAGAATTGGCGTTTAATTATTACTGCACCAAACAGTGAATTTACATCGGTTGTTTTTATTTCTGTATTTGTCAACAGTATAATTAGTATCTTTTTATTAGCGGCTATTATTTTATGGATGAAACGTTTAATCAAAGATATTGTTTATCCGGTTGATGTTGTAACAAAGCGTTTAGTAGAGCTTTCTAAAGGTGATTTAAAAACACCGGTTGAAGTAATTCATACCGGGGACGAGCTTTCTATTCTTTCTAAAAATTTGGATAATACAATTCAAAATTTAAATCTGTATATTTCGGATATTACCAGAGTACTTTCGCAGTTATCTGCAGGAAATCTGAATATACAGACAGAAGCTAGTTTTACAGGAGATTTTATTAGTTTAAAAGAATCGATTGACACGATTATTGATTCTTTGAATAAAACAATGACACAGATGAACAGTGCGGCAGACCTTGTAGCGGATCATTCAAATGGTACTTCAAAGGGGGCAAAAAATCTGGCAGACCGTACTGTAGATCAGGCAAGTGTATTAGAGGAGATGACGGCGAGTATTACAAGCATTTCTGATCAGGTAAAACTTACGGCAGAGAATGCGGACAGAGCAAATCAGCGTTCTATGGAAGCACAGAAAAATGTAGAAGTCTGCAACCGGCAGATGCAGTCGATGATCAATGCAATGGAGGATATTAAAGCTGGTTCTGCAAAAATAGATGATATTATCAAAAATATTGAAAATATTGCAGAGCAAACAAATCTGTTGTCTTTAAATGCTGCGATTGAAGCAGCACGTGCCGGAGAAGCGGGAAGAGGTTTTTCTGTTGTTGCAGAGGAGGTACGCAGTCTGGCAGAAGAAAGTGCAAAAGCGGCTCAAAACACGGCAAAATTAATTATAAAATCAATAGAAACTGTAGAAAACGGAACAAGTATTGTAAATGAAACGGCGACATCTCTTGCTCAGGTAGTAGACAATACCAGTGAAATTACCGGTATTATTGCAGAGATTGCAGATGCCGCAAGGGAGCAGGCAACTGCGATTGAACAGATTAATACAGGTTTTGAGCAGATGGCGGATGCAGTGACAGAAAATTCTATGACTGCACAGGAGAGTGCATCTTCTAGTGAAGAATTGGCAATGCAGGCACAAAATCTAAAAGAATTGATTGGTCAGTTTTCATTAAAGAATATAGTATAATTTCACAGATATTTTGATTTTTTTGAAGAGGACGCCAGATTCGAAAACGGTGGGCAGCCTGCTGTTCCGGTTTCCAAAAA
>CAJUGZ010000089.1 GCA_910585855.1 uncultured Lachnospiraceae bacterium
ATCCTGCTTCTATGCAGGGTGTGAAAAAAAAGGGGCGTGTTTAGCCCGGATGATAAGAAAGAGGCTGTCTTACGGCTGATAATATCCTTCCTTATACCTGTTTCGTTTCGGCTGAAATGAGGGCGAATTGCGCCCCGGTCTGTCTGGTTGAAGAAAGGAAAAGGCAGAAGTCTTAGAACTTCTTGCTTTTTGGAAACTGGAACAGCAGGATGCCCACCGTTTTCGAATCTGGCGTCCTCTCCGAGAAAAATCCCCTTCTGTTACAGAAAATTCTATAAAGAAATTAAACTTATAGGTTAAGCAAAACCCTTTAGAAGTGGGGGACTTTCTGCCCTTTATTTATGCAATACGTTCAAAAAATTAGGAAATAAGGATTGTAAATTCAGCAATTTTGTTGTATAATTAGAAAAACAGAAATGAACTATAGAGTAACAAGCTGTAAATTAATGGAGAACATCGATATGCTTTTTCTGAAATGGAATAAATTCTATAATAGCAATCCGATTGTGCATTTCTGGATTTCTTATGCAACTGTACTATTAATTCCTATTGCAATTATCACTTTAGGATTAATTGGAGAATTTTATGTGGTGAATGAAGATATCAATGCCTCTAACTTAAGCAAAATGGAACATAGTGTTCAAATGATTGACGGTGAGTTGGATTTGGTAGAAGCAGCGGCTCTTCGGCTGTCTGTTAATTCATTTGTAAAGGATTCTGCATCAAAAGAAAGTATTAATAATGAAAATATATTACAATTTAAAAATAGTATTAAACAGATATCTAATGTAATATATCAGCAAAGCACAAGGATTAAGAATGAAAAATACATTTATTTTAATAAACTAAATTATATTATATTCGAAGAATCACTTTATCAGGAATCGTTATTTTTTTGGTATTTGGATAGTTGGGGAATTTCTCCCGAAGAGTGGAAGGAAACGATTGTCTGTAAGGATTTAGGTATGGCAAAGTATCACAATACCTATAATGACTATCTGTATTATTCTGTACCAATTAATATTCGAAATGGAAAAAATGACGGAATGGTAGTCTATATGTTAGATATCAATCAAATGATGGATTTCTTTTCTTTTGTAAGTGAATATGGGGAGTATGCGTTTTATTTATTGGATAATGAGAATACGGTTCTTTTTTCCAGAGATACTGATCCAAATCGAGTGCTTAAATTAGAAGAAACACAGATAACAGATATTTTTCAAAATACCGATCCTAGAAATCTTTTATATACTAAGTCGCCAAAGCGTGGCTGGACATACTGTGTTATTCTGCCGGAACATGCGGTTGCCCATAGAGTATATGTATTGCGCTGGCTGGCTTTTACCGTTGGAACGATAGCAATTTTAATTGGATTTATTGTTACGGTTTATCTTGCATTTAAAGAGGGAAAACCGATGAATTATATATTTGCATTGCTAGGAGAAGAGCATAGTACAATGAAGAATTCCATACGGCTTGGGGAAATTGTGACGGGCATTTTAAATTCTAATAAAGAATTATTAGAGGAACAAGAGCAGAGTAAACCTTTGTTAAAGAAAGCATTCTTTCATGATTTAATTACATTGGATGTGGCAAATACAAAAGAGCTGACCTATCTGGCAGAAAATGCAGATATCAATTTGGAAACGGATCGTTTTCGTATGGTTTCTGTACGCTTGTTTGAGAATAATGATTTTTATGATGTAGACGAACAGACATTAGAGGATGTAAAGGTAATTATACTTGGTATGCAGAAATATATGGAAGAAAACTGCAAGGGAAATATTTGGTTTTATCAAAGAAACTATCTTTCTTTATTAATTGTGATGGAAGAGGCATACGGGGGGGGTAGTTTTAGAGCAGATAGAGCAGACTTATCAGTGGCTGCGCATAACATTCTCTACAGAATCCGATTGGGGAATCAGCAGACCCTGCGAAAATATTATGAATATCTGGAAATACTGTGAGGAAGCAGAAACAGCAAGAGAACACTGTGAACCAGAACAGCATATTGCAGAGTATCAGATAGGATTTGAGGATAAATATACGTTTTATTTTCCAGATGTTGCTCAGGAAAAGTTAGAAAACGGAATTTATTCCGGTGATAATGAAATCGTAGGCAATATATTGAAAATCTTAGAAGAAGAAAATTTTAAAAACCGCAGATTGAGCCGTAATAGTGTAATTAAATTAAATACAGGAGTAACAAATTTTTTAATGACTTTTGAGGCACAGGAAGCAAATATTTCTGATTCTATTATGAAGTTAAACCAGTTGATTTTAGAGCCAAAGAAGTTTTCTGGTTATTTATATTTTACAGTATTAAAAGAGATCTGCAATGATCTTTGCAATAAAGTAAGAAAAGAGAAAGGTATTCAGCGAAATAAATTAATTGAAGATATTCAAAATTATATTAAGGAAAATTATCAAAATGCAAATCTTGGATTAGCAACTATCAGTATTAAATTTGGTATTTCAGAAGGCTATGTATCCACTCTTTTTAAAGAACAGACAGAGATTAATTTTGCCGAATATGTAGAGTCGATTCGTTTGAAAAAAGCACGTACACTTTTAAAAGAAAGTAATCATACGATTGAAGAGATTGCGGCTATGGTGGGTTATAATAGTGTACATTCTTTTCGAAGAGCATTTAAGCGGGTACATGGAATGAGCCCAAGAGATTATCGGTAAATTTGGAAACCCGGTGCAGATCTTCCTTCAGATTTTGGCGTCCTTTCTGGAAAAGATCATCTTCTGTTATGGAAAAAGGAATTAGACTTGTGGGTTTTTAGGCAGGAGAGGGTATTATTTAATATAGATCATTTCATATAAAAGAGTACATTTTATTTAAAATGGAACGATTTTTTGACAGAATAAGTTAAAAAATTGTTCCATTTTGAATTTTATTTGGTAAATATGCTGTGAAAGAGGATTTTTTTAAGGTACAATTTTGTAAACTTAGTAAGGTGTACCTTGTTTGGATTTTGTAGGAATGGTAATCTGGAAAAGGAATCAGTATGAAGACTTGTGTACTGATATTTGCAAAGAAAAGAAAGAGGAGGTTATTGTAATGAGCAGCGGAAACAAAAAGGCAACTTCGCCGGATAATAAGATGATCCTTAGCAATAAGGATAAACCTTTATCTGTACGGCTGTATAAGTATCGCTGGATGTATTTGATGTATCTGCCAGTATTTATTGTATTACTGATATTCGAATATATCCCAATGGCTGGTATTGTAATTGCTTTCTGCAACTACACACCATTTACCCCAAAGCCGGAATTTATCGGACTGAAGAATTTTCAAGTACTGTTTGGGAGTGAGCTGTTTTGGCGATCTTTTAAAAACACACTAATTATCAGCTCAGTAAATATCGTGCTGAGTTTGACCACTTGTGTTGGTCTGGCATTGCTGATTGATGAAATCAAAACGGTATGGTTTCGTAAAGTGGTACAGTCTATTATCTACATCCCTCATTTTATTTCATGGGTTGTAGTTGCTTCCATTTTTACTATGATTTTATCCCCGACCAGCGGCTTAATTAATGGATTTATTGAAAAGCTGGGGGGTCAGCCGATTTATTTTTTGGCAGATGAAAAATGGTGGCGTCCAATGTTGTGGATTATTGAGCGATGGAAAGGAATTGGATGGGGAACGATTGTCTATATGGCAGCACTGACCGGCGTGGATCAGGAGATGCATGAGGCGGCAACGATTGACGGTGCGAATCGCTGGCAGAGAGTACTACATATTACAATTCCAGCCATTAGTCCTACTATTTTGGTTGTATTTATTATGGACTTGGCAAAGGTATTAAATATCTTTGAACCGGTTTGGGTACTGCAGAATGCGGCTGTATTAAGTGTATCAGATGTTATCGGAACATATGTTTATCGAATTGGTATTACCAATGCACAGTATGGTATGTCAACGGCGGCTGGTTTGTTCCGATCGGTAATTTCTGTTGTTTTAGTAACACTTGCAAATCGAGCAAGCAGAAAAATACGTGGGGAGGGAATTTTGTCATGAGTGATAAATTTTCATTTAAAAAAGGTCATCGAGGCAGAGCAATCTTCCTTATATGCAATTATACTTTTTTAGTAGTATTGATGATTTGTATGATTATTCCCCTGATTAAGGTAATGGTTGACTCAGTAGACCCAACTACCTATGGGATTCGGCTTTTTCCAAAGAAAGTAGATTTTTCTGCTTATACGCATATTTTAAGCAGATCTTCTCTGTATCGCCCTTTGTGGATTTCGGTCTACTCTACGATTGTTGCAACGGTAGTTGGGCTTTTGCTTACTACATTGGCAGGCTATGTAATTATTCAAAAAGAGATGCCGGGACATAAACTGATTGTTAATTCGATTATGCTGACGATGTTATTTTCCGGTGGTATGATTCCAACTTATTTGACCATTAAAGCATTGGGATTAATGAATAATGTAATGACTTGTATTTTGCCGGTATGTCTAAGTTCTTATAATATTATTTTGATGAAGAGCTTTTTTGAAGGAATCCCCGGTACATTATATGAGGCAGCAGAATTAGACGGTGCTACTCCAATGGGGATCTTTGCAAGAATTGTATTACCATTATCAAAACCGGCATTGGCATCGATTGGTTTATTTATTGCAGTCGGCATGTGGAATAACTATATGAACTTTGTACTTTATATTACAGATGCCAATAAAAAGAATTTCCAAGTAAAGGTACGTGAATTGATTTTAAATGATGGATTATCTGGAAGCAGTATTGATATTTCAGAGGATATGTTAAAAAATGCAATGGTTGTAATTGTTGTAATGCCATTTTTGGTTATTTATCCGTTTCTGCAGAAATACTTTGTAAAAGGAGTTACGATTGGTGCAGTAAAAGGATAATTACATAAAATATTATCATATATAAGGAGGAATATTGTTATGAGAAGGAAAGGTGTAGTGGGTATAGCATTGGCGGTCGCATTGGCAGCAAGTTTGTGTGCATGTGGAAATGGAAATAATGCAGGAACAACAACAGCGCCGACAACTGGGGGAACGACAGCAGCTCCTACGACTGCAGCTCCGTCAGGAAATGGAGAAACGAAAGCACCAGAAACCACAACTGCAAAGACAGTGGATAAACCGGCATCTATTAGCTGGTGGACACATGACGGTTTGAATGAAGAAGATTATGTAAAAGAGTGGGATGCCAAGTTCGGAGAAATTTCAGGAGTAACGATGGAACATACACAGGTATCTAACAATGAGTATCATGAACTCTTGGAAGTGGCATTTGCATCTGGTACAGAGCCGAATATCTTTGACTTATCCTGTGATCAGAAAGTGGCTTATTATGCAAGTCAGGGAGCGATTGCAGATTTAACCGATTTAATTAAAGAATCTGGTATTTATGACAGAGTCGATCCGGCTGTATGGGAAGCGATTGCGATTGATGGACGAATTTATGGAATTCCAAGAGAAAATTCCGGTGGTGTAGTAAACTATGCAAGACAGGACTGGTTAGATCAGTTAGGTATGGAAGCACCGAAGAACTATGATGAATATTTAAATATGCTTCGTGCATTTCGTGACAATGTAGATCAGTGTAAGATTCCACTTACTGTTCCGGGGCTGCATTTGGCTATGAATCTGCCAGAGTTTTATTGGGAAGCAGAAGCAGATATTACATATAAGGATGGTCAGTGGGTAGATGGTATGTTAGAAGAGAGTTTCTCAGGTGCGATGCAGCGTTTACAGGATGCATATGCAGAAGAATTGATTGATACAGAAGCTGTTACTAATACAACAAGTGCCTGCCGTGATAAGTGGTATTCCGGTGAAGTAGGTGTATTCTCTTATTGGGCTGGCAAATGGGGCAATACATTGGAAACTCGTATACAGGAAAATTTCCCGGATGCAAAATTAGCAACATTGGATGCGATTGAAGAATCCTATTATAGACATAGCGGATTTAATATTCTCTGTATTGATGGAAGACTTCCAAAAGAAGAAGTAGAAAAGGTATTCTATGCATTTTTTGGTACAATCTTTGACGGAGAAAAGGGACAGGAACTGATGTATTGCGGCGTAGAAGGCTTGCATTTTGAGTATGATGCTAATGGAGATATGCAGTATCTGAATATGAAGTCCAATGCAGAGTCTGTATTCCAGTCTGTATGGGGAAGTCCTTGGAGTGCAGTGGTATCATTTAATGATGAAACACATCTGCCAAAACCATCCGATAAAGCGATTGAAACCGAAGCTGTTTTGGCAAGGACAGGAAGATATAAGGCAACGACTCCTTCCTCTGGTACATTAAATACAATTACTTCTGATTTGACTGCTATTCGTCAGGAAACAATAGCTAAAATTGTTATGGGTAGTATGACAGTAGAAGAAGGTATGGAAGGATATGCAAGACAAGCAAAAGCACTTGGTATTGAGCAAGTTTTGGCAGAGATGAATCAGTAGAGGGGAGGACGCCAAAAGTCGAAGGGAGTGTTATTCCGGGTCCGCTTGCGCTTAGCATTTTCTCGTAGCGGGCATGTAAGACGCTAAAATACAGCGTCTAAGTGCCGACGGAAAATGATGACCCTGCATAACACTCCCTTCGGCTTTCGGCTGTGTACTCCAGACGAAAAAAATAGTAAAGTGTTTGCTGTAGCATTACTTAAGAAACAGATATTTCTGGTGGAAGTGCGTAGCCAAAATTCGAAGGAAGGTCTGCGCAGGGTCATCATTTCCCGTCGGCACTTAGGCACGGTTTTTTCGTGCCTTATGTGTCCGCTACGAGGAAATGCTAAGCGCAAGCGGGCTCGGAGCAGACCTTCCTTCGAATTTTGGCGTCCTTCCCAAGAAAACGAAAACCTCTGTATCGTACCGCAGAGTATAATACTACGGAAAATGGAACAGGAGGAGCAGATGTTTTATCAAAAGTTTATCCGACTGGCAAAACACAATTTAATTGTACACTTTTGGATTTCTTATCTTGCAGTTTTGATTATACCAGTTTTGGTAATTGCTTTAAGTGTAATTGGTACATTTTATATTGTAAATCAGGAAATTAATCAGTCGAATTTAAGTAAGATGGAACACAGTATTCAGTTGATTGAGAATGAATTGGATGTTTTAGAAGCAGCGGCAGTTCAGGTTACGGCAATTTCTTCTGTTAAAAGTTCTGCATTTTATCGTTATGTAAATGGGATTCGTATGCTGCAGTTTAAAAGGGGAATTGATACACTGATGAATTTGTTTCAGTATCAGGGTGTTCGTTTAATGGATAAGTTTTATCTTTATTATAATCGGACAGGCTATCTGATTTATGAAGGTTCTTTGTATCGGGAAAATTTATTTTTAGAAAATTATCTGCCTCAATGGGGATTAGAAGAAACCGAGTGGAAAGAGGAAATTGTAGATGAAAATGCAGTTTCGGCATACTATCGAAATTCTTCTTCGGGTTATCTGCACTTTATGATGCCAATAAATGCCGGAAAAAGGAATGACGGTATGATGGTATTTGTATTGAATCAGGATAAAATTATGGAGTATTTTTCCTTTGCAAAGGAATATGGGGAATATGCGGTTTATATAATAGATCCAAATGGGCAGATACTGTTTCAAAGAGATTTTATAGAGGACAGAGAACTGGATTTGTCAAAGACTAAGGCAGAAGAGATTTTTTTTAATACAAAAAAAGAACAGCTTCTGTTTTCTGTATCAGAGAAAAAGGAATGGTCATATTGTCTGATTTTGTCAGAGGGAGTATCGGCACATCGTCTGTTTATATTGAGATGGCTAAGTGTTGCAGTGGTTGTAATAACTGTGGTGATTGGACTGGCAATTTCGTTTTGGCTGGCTGTAAGGGAAGGCAAACCTATTAACCAGATCTTTTCTGCAATCGAAAAGGAAGGAACAAAGGAGAGAAATACAAAGGAACTTGGAAATCTTGTAACAGGAATTGTAAGTTCCAATCAGGAGATGCAAAAAGAGTTAAAAGAAAATCAGCCGTTTTTAAAAAAGGCGTTTTTTCATGATTTGATTACACTAGATGTAACCAATACAGAAGAATTGACTTATTTAGTGGAAAATGCCGGAATTTCTATTCATGCAAATCCATTTCGTCTGGTTTCAGTTCGTTTGTTTGCCAATAATGATTTTTATGAAATTGACGAGCAAACGCTGCAGGAAGTCAGGGTAATTACGCAGACCATACAAAACTATATAGAGGAACAAGTCGATAAAAATGTTTGGTTCTATCAAAGGAATTATCTTTCTATGTTGTTTATTTTAGAAGAAAAGGAAGCCAATCAAGTGATTTATCTAGTAGAAGAAGCACATAATTGGCTACTGCAGAATTTTTCGAAAGAGTCAGATTGGGGAATAAGCAGTGCATGTCAAAATCTGATTCATCTGTGGAAATACTGTGAAGAAGCAGAAACGGCAAGAAATCACTGTAAGGCAGGAATTCATATCAGAGAGTATCAGACAGAATTTGAAGATAAACAGAGTTACTATTTTCCAGAAGCTGCCGAGGAAAGAATTTATAATTGTCTATGTGCAGGGGATCTTTTGGCAGTTTCTGATGGACTGGCTATTCTGGAAACAGAGAATTTTGGAAAAAGAACACTAAACCGCAGAAATTTAATAAAGTTAAATGCAAGAATTGTACAGATGTTAGAGTTATTTGAAGAAAAGGAAAAGGGAATTGCGGAATATATCATACGTTTAAATCAGATTGTAGAAAATGGACAGCATCCAGAGGAAAGTTATATGACGATTCTTCGAGAAGCATGTATCTATTTGGGAAAGAAACAGTATCAGGAAAAGAAAATACATCGAAGTGAACTGCTGGAAAAAATAAAAGACTATATCAGGGAAAACTATATGGATTCTGGATTGGGGCTAAACAGTATAAGTATAAACTTTCAGATCTCAGAGGGGTACGTATCCACATTGTTTAAAAAGCAGGGAGATCAAAATTTTGCAGAGTATGTAGAACAGATTCGAATGGAACAGGCTTGTCTGCTGCTAAAGAAAAAAGAGCAGAATGTAGAAGAAATTGCTTTTATGGTTGGATACAATAGTGTGCAGTCTTTTCGTCGGGCGTTTAAACGAGTATACGGTATGAATCCTAGAGAATATCACTGAAATGATAGAAAAAAAGGAACTATTTTTTAACTTGAAAAGTATAAAAAATGTTCCTTTTTTATAGTTTTTATTTTTCTGAAAAGCGGTAAAATAAGGCACTCTTTTATAGATGAAGAACTGTATCTTGTATAAAAATAAACAGTCATGTTAGAATAAAAATGTGTAAAATAATATACCTGACAGAAAGCAGGGTTGCAGTGACACAAGATGTTTAGAAATGGAATGAAGGAGGATTGTATTATGAGAAGAAAGGGTGTAGTAGGAGTTGTTATGGCATTTGCTTTGGCAGCAAGCTTATGTGGATGTGGCGGACAAGATTCTCCACAGAGCAATACGCCGACAACAACCGGACAGTCTGCAAATCAGACAACAGCGTCTGGTTCGGGAGAAAACAATACAACGGATAAGACGGTAGAAAAACCGGCATCCATTAGCTGGTGGACACATGACGGATTGAATGAAGCGGATTATGTAAAGGAATGGGATGCAAAGTTTCAGGAATTAACAGGGATTCAATTAGAGCATACACAGGTTGCCAATAATGAATATACAGAGCTTTTGGAGGTAGCATTTGCTTCTGGAACAGAGCCAAATGTATTTGATGTTTCCTGTGATCAGAAAGTAGCGTATTATGCCAGTCAGGGAGGAATTGCAGATTTAACAGATTTGGTAAAAAGTTCAGGGCTTTATGATAAGGTCGATCCTGCTGTATGGGAAGCAATTTCGATTGACGGTCGGATCTATGGAATTCCAAAAGGAGAGGCATCCGGTATTGAAACATATATCAGACAGGATTGGTTAGATCAGTTAGGTATGGAAGTGCCGAAAAACTATGAGGAATATATCAATATGCTTCGGGCATTTCGGGATAATATTGATAAATGCAGCGTTCCGGTAGTTGCACCGGGTTTACATGCAGCAATGAATCTTCCAGAGTTTTACTGGGATGCAGAGGCTGGGTTTACCTACGTGGACGGACAGTGGGTAGACGGAATGTTACAGGAGAATTTTGCAGGTGCAATGCAGCGGCTGCAGGATGCATATGCAGAAAATCTGATTGATATGGAAGTTATTACAAATACAACAAGTGCCTGCCGTGATAAATGGTATTCCGGTGAGGTTGGAGCATTTTCCTATTGGGGTGGGAAGTGGGGAGATACCTTGACTGCTCGTTTACAGGAGAATTTTCCAGATGCAAAAGTAACAGGAATGGAAGCATTGGATGAAAGTTATTATCGTTTTTCTAGTTTTACTCTGTGGTGTATTGACGGACGCCTTCCTGCTGATCAGGTAGAGCAGGTATTTCGGTATTTCTTAGAGTATATCAATGATGGAGATGAAGGACAGAAGTTGTATTATTGTGGTGTAGAAGGACTGCATTTTGACTATGATGCAGACGGAAATATGGTTTATAAGAATATGGCATCTTCCCCGGATAATACATTTCAGTCTGTATGGGGAACTCCTTGGCAGGCAGTCGTACCTTTTAAAGAGCCGGATAAAGTACCGCAGCCTTCTGATATTGTAATTGATACTTTGGAAGTATTAAATAAAACTGGAGTTTATATGAAGACAACACCAGTTTCGCAGACGCTGAATCAGATTACTTCTGATTTAACAGTAATTCGTCAGGAAACGATTGCTAATATTGTTATGGGAAAGGTTTCTGTAGAGGATGGACTTGCTTCTTATCGTTCTCAGGCAGAGTCGTTAGGGATACAGCAGGTTTTAAATGAGATGAATACAAAGTAAAATAGATTTGTTATACACCTTTGTGACTGGGAGGGGATGCTAGAATCCGAAGGAAGGTCTATTTCGAGTCCGCTTGCGCTTAGCATTTTTTATTTTCATAGCGGACACATAAGGCACGAAAATACAGCAATACCGTGTCTAAGTGCCGACGGGAAATGATGACCCTTCATAGACCTCCCTTCAGATTCTAGCTATTTCTTTCAGTCGGAAAGTGGCGTGTGACTTTATAATAAAGAGGGATAAGTTGAGTTAGATTTGATTAATTGGGAGATAAAAAGGGATTGGGACTTGGTGGGTTAAGTTTTAACTGCCAAGTGTTTTTTTATGCACATGGATATTTATTTTTTCTATTTGTGTTGAAAGAATTGATTTGTTGTTAATGGGAGAAGGCATGTATTGTAGATGAAAGGATTGGTGAATAGATATGAAACAGGTTTTTAATCCGTATCTTCCAAGTTATGAATATATACCAGATGGTGAACCGCATATTTTTGAGAATCGGCTTTATATTTATGGAAGTCATGATCGGTTTGGAGGAGAGGATTATTGTGTCAATGATTATGTATGTTGGTCAGCTCCGGTAAAGGATTTGTCGGATTGGCGTTTTGAAGGGGTTATTTATCGGAAGGCACAACATCCGTATTTAGTTGGGCGAAATATTTTATTTGCCCCAGATGTAGCAAGGGGAAAGGATGGGCGATATTATCTTTATTATTCGGTGGCAGATTCGGCTATTATGTCTGTAGCGGTTTGCGATACACCTTCCGGGGCATATCAGTATTATGGAGATGTGCATGATGCGGATGGACATGTAGTGGGCAGCAGACGGGGGGATTTTTTTCAATTTGATCCCGGAGTTTTTTTAGATGATGACGGACGAATTTTTTTGTTTTCTGGATTTTGCCCCGGACGTTTGGAGGATGCTCAGGGAAGGCGGTTTGTAGGATGCCATATGTGTGAATTGGAAGAGGATATGGTAACTATAAAACAAGGACCAAAGATTATAATTGATCGAAATATGCCGTGTCCAGAAGAACAAAGGTATTTTGAAGCTCCTTCTTTAAGAAAATTTCGGGGGAAATATTATCTGATTTATTCGGTTCGGGTAGGCGGGCTGCATTATTATATCAGTGATTATCCAGATAGGGGATATGTCTATGGAGGCAGAATTCATTCTGCTTCTGATGTGGGAATCAATGGGCATAGTGTGGAGAATCCGGCATATCCAAATGGAAATACACATGGAAGTTTGATAGAAATAGCGGGAAAGTATTATATTTTTGATCATAGGCTGACTAATCACTCCAGTTATTGCAGACAAGGGGTAGCAGAGCAGGTTTGGATTGAAGAAGATGGATCAATTAAGCAGGTGGAGGCAACTAGTTGTGGGTTAAACGGCGGTCCGCTTCAAGGAATTGGTACATATCCGGCTTATATTGCATGTACATTGATAGATCAAAATCATTATATTTCAAAAGAAGAACAGCAAAAGAAAGGTATTTGTATTACACAGGAAGGGGAAGACCGAGAATGTGAACCGGGACAGTTTATAAAAAATATAAGAGAGAATTGTTCTATTGGATATAAATATTTTTCTTTTCAACAGAACCAAAAAATATCCTTTACGGTTCGTGGGGAAGCTGTAGGAAAAATACAAATTAAAACAGAAGAAAAAGGAATGGTACAGGCAGAGATTGTATTGAATATTTGTAGTGAAGAGTGGGAAATTGTAGAGGGAGATTTTTTCGTCCGTGGGGAAAGATGCGGCATGTATTTGGAATTTGTAGGAACTGGAACATTTGATCTGTTGGAGTTTTCTTATTTCTAGATTGTTCTGTATAATTTTTTAATAGAATTTTTTCTTTGGGAGGGGGACGCTGAAATCGAAAGAAAGGTCTATTCCGGGTTCGCTTGAGCTTAGCATTTCCTCGACTTTCCTTTCGATATTCAGCCAAAAATCTTGTTATAGAAAATTTTACATGACAGAATCTATACAACATTACGAGCTTCTTTTTTTAGGTAAGCTTTTACGTTTTGATATACTTCTTGTATCAGACGTGTTCTTGCCTCTACAGTAGCCCATGCAATATGAGGGGTGATGATCAGGCGATTACTATCTTTGAATTTGACAAGCGGATTTTCCTTTGACATAGGTTCAATACATAGTACATCTAATCCTGCTGCCATAATCTGATGGTTTATCAATGCCTGATAGAGTGCATTTTCATCTATAATAGGTCCTCGTCCTACGTTGATTAGAATAGAAGATGGTTTCATCTGACGAAAAGCAGCCGCATCAAACAGATTTTGAGTATCAGGAGTAAGCGGAGCATGAATTGAAATAATATCAGAGTTTTTCAGCAAGGACGGAAAATCTGTCCGTTGGTACATTTGATTTTGATTTTTCCCGGAGGTAGAATAATAAATTACATTACACCCAAAAGCATTGGCTATCTGTGCAACTTGTTTTCCAATATCTCCAAGTCCGACAATTCCCCATGTTTTTCCGTATAGTTCATGGAATTGATTTTCAAAATGAGTAAATAGGACATCATTGACATAATATTCTTTTTTTACATAATCGTCATAATAGAAGCATTTTTCCAACAAGTAAAATAAAAGTGCAAAAGTATGCTGTGCTACAGACTGGGTAGAGTATCCTTTTACATTTGTTACGGTAATCTGTTTTGCCCTTGTATAGTCTAAATCAATAATATTTGTGCCGGTTGCTGTAACGCCAATAAAGTGAACAGAGGGATTTGAACCCAATGTAGATTCATTTACTAGAGTTTTATTAGTAATTAAAATATCAGCACCTTCACAGCGAGTTTTTAATTCCTCCGGTTTTGTATGCCCGTATCGAATGACTTCACCAAATTCTTGAAATTCTTCTAAAGAAATATCTTTTCCTAAAGTATCTGCATCTGCAAAAATAAGTTTCATAAATAAAATCCTTTCGTTTGTTGTAGGCGAAAATTCGCTGCTTTTAAAATATCATAAAAAGATAGAATCGACAAGAGATTATTGTTTATTTTTTTAATTAGGCTTTTGGATATGGGATTTTGCCGGAAAGGGCTGGCTTTCACCGGACGCAAGAGGCGGTTTGTTCCTGTCCTTTGCCTGCTCCGCTCCAAACGGTAAGAAAGTCTACGGCTTCTGATTTCAGTTCATCCAACCAGACGAACCGGGGCGCAATTCGCCCTCACCACAGCCAAAACACAACGAGTGTAAGGAAAGATTTTATCAGCCATAAAACATCCTCTTCCCTATCCTCCGGGCTAAACACG
>CAJUGZ010000090.1 GCA_910585855.1 uncultured Lachnospiraceae bacterium
TTTCATGCAGGGTGTGAAAAAAAAGGGGCGTGTTTAGCCCGGATGATAGGAAAGGGGATAGTTTATGGTTGGAAAAATCCTTCCTTGCATCAATTATGTTTCGGCTGGAATGAGGGCGAATTGCGCCTCGGTCTGTCCGGTTGGATCAAAGAAAAGGCAGAAGTCTTAGAACTTCTTGCTTTTTGGAAACCGGAACAGCAGGCTGCCCACCGTTTTTGAATTTGGCGTCCTATTTGGCGTCCTCCCTCCATTCTCCAATTCCAAAAGATTTATTGAAGTTTTTTATGTAGTGGTTACTGATTAATGATTACTTATTTCTTGTCATTTTTAATAAAATTAATGGAGAATAATTATGCAATATATAGAAAATAAAAAAAGATAGAAATTTTGATTGTATTTTTTCAAAAAATGTTGTACAGTTATGTTGCACAAAAATTATGCAAATAAAGTGCAATTATAATGCAATAAATAAAATTTATTTCGTAATAAAGTTTGTATATTGTATAAAATTGCGGAAAAATTGCAAAAAAAGGAACGGAGGTTTTATTATGAGTGGTACGGCAAAAGATACGAAAATTTCAGTAATTGCACCTTTATCTGGAATGATTGTTGCATTGGAAGAAGTTCCAGATCCTGTGTTTTCTGAAAAAGCATTGGGAGATGGTGCTGCGATTATTCCAGAAGACGGAAAAATCTATAGTCCGGTAAATGGAAAAGTTGCAACAGTTGCGGCAACAAAACATGCATACGGATTTGAATCAGAGGATGGATTAGAAATCTTGGTGCATTTTGGGCTGGAAACGGTTGGCTTGAATGGGGAAGGCTTTACCGTGTATAAACAGGAAGGCGATTTGGTAAAAGTCGGAGATTTGGTAGCAGAGGCAGATGTTGCATTGATTAAAAGCAAAAATTTGAATTTAATTACACCAGTGCTTTTATGTGATGGAATGGATGGAAAACAGATGACGGTATGTTCTGGAAAAGTAAAGGCAGGTCAAGATGCGGTTCTGCTTGTAACGGAGGAAGAAAGTTCTAGAAATTCTGGGTTAGAAGAGGCAAAAACGGCAGTAGTGGAAACAGCTTCAACGGCAGAGAATCGTTCTTCAGCAGGAAAAAGCGGTTCGAGTCAGGGAAGCAGTTCTGGATTGAACAGTTCTTCGGATACGGAAAAAAAGAAAATGGGAATTAATTTTGATTTTCTTCAAAAGTTAGGAAAGGTATTAATGACAGTAATTGCTGTCATGCCTGCTGCCGGGTTGATGCTTAGCCTTGGAAAGTTGATTCAGATGGGCGGCGCAGATATTCCTGCTGTTTTAACGATTGGAAGCACGATGGAAAATATCGGATGGGCAATTATCAATAACCTGCATATTTTGTTTGCGGCTGCTATCGGTGGTTCTTGGGCAAAGGAACGGGCAGGCGGTGCTTTTGCAGCAATTATTTCTTTTATTTTGATAAATTGTATTACCGGAGCTGCTTTTGGTGTGACTAGTGGGATGTTAAATGAGCCGGGAGCAGTGGTTTCTTCTCTGTTTGGACAGGAGATGCTGGTAGAAAATTATTTTACTTCTGTATTGGGCGCTCCTGCTTTAAATATGGGTGTGTTTGTAGGAATTATCGCTGGTTTTGTAGGCGGTGCAGTTTATAATAAATATTATAACTTTCGGAAACTGCCGGATGCACTGTCTTTCTTTAATGGAAAACGGTTTGTTCCGCTTGCAGTAATTGCTTATTCTACTGTAATTTCTCTTATTATGGCAGTGATATGGCCGGTTGTACAGACTGGAATTAATGCATTTGGAGTATGGATTGCAAATTCCTCTTCTTCTTCTCCGGTTTTAGCACCGTTTATTTATGGAACATTGGAGCGTTTGCTGCTGCCGTTTGGATTACATCATATGCTGACTATTCCGATGAATTATACTTCTTTTGGCGGAACTTATTTGATTCAGACCGGAATTAATGCGGGTTCAGAAGTGTTTGGGCAAGATCCGCTCTGGCTTGCTTGGGTAACGGATTTGATTAATTTTAAAGATGCCGGAAATATGGCAGCTTATGAAAATTTAATGACTACAGTAACACCGGCTCGTTTTAAAGTTGGTCAGATGATCGGGGCAACAGGGCTTTTGCTTGGAATCGCACTTGCTATGTATCGCCGGGTAGATGCAGATAAGAAAAAGAATTATCGTTCGATGTTTGTTTCTACTGTATTGGCTGTATTTTTAACTGGTGTAACAGAACCGTTGGAATTTATGTTTATGTTCTGTGCTTTGCCTTTGTATGTGGCTTATGCTGTGCTGCAGGGATGTGCGTTTGCAATGGCAGGAATTGTGGATTTGCGTTTACATTCCTTTGGAAATTTGGAATTTTTAACACGTGTTCCTATGTCTTTAAAGGCAGGACTTGGCGGAGATATTATTCATTTTTGCATTTGCTGTGTTGCCTTTTTTGCAATCGGATATGTAGTTGCTTATTTTATGATTGGAAAGTTTCAGTTTGCTACACCGGGACGGCTTGGGAATTATACGGATGAAAATGAAGAGTCTGGCGGCGAGGCAGCGGCTTCTGAAACAGGAAATAAAGGCGGACAGAATAGCCAGCCGGAACGTATTATTGCATTGTTAGGTGGTCGGGAAAATATTACTTTGGTAGATGCTTGTATGACACGGCTTCGGGTAACGGTAAAAGATCCTGAGAAAGTGGCAGATACGGCTGCTTGGAAGGCAGAGGGTGCACTGGGGCTTGTGAAAAAAGATAATGGAATTCAGGCGATTTATGGTCCGAAGGCAGATGTGCTGAAGTCTGATATTAATGATATTCTTTAGTAGGAGGACGCCGAAAGTCAAAGGAAGTGCTATTCTGGGTTCGCTTGTAATTATATGGTTTTTTGTTGGCGGAAGAAGTTTTGGAATTGTTTACTATGATTTTATGATTTAGTTTGATTGAGGTGAGGAATTGTATGAAGTTGTTGACTTTGAATACACATAGCCTTCAAGAAGAGGGGTATCCTCAAAAATTGGAGCAGTTTGTTTCGGTGATTCAAAAGGAAAAGCCAGATTTGATTGCTTTGCAGGAGGTGAATCAGTCGGTGTATGCTCAGCTTGCAAAGTCGGAACTTTTGCAGGGGTGGGTTTCTTGTCCAGATGGGATTCGGATTGGGCAGGATAATCATGCTGCACAGACAGCTTTTCGGCTTTGGAAAGCTGGGATAGATTGTTCTTGGACTTGGATATCGGCAAAAATTGGGTATGGTATTTATGATGAAGGAATGGCTCTTTTATGTTTGAATCGGAAAATTGCAGAGGTGGAGTCTTTTTTTATTAGCAGTTGTCAGGATTATCAGAATTGGAAGACACGACGGGTGCTTGGGGTGCGGATGAAGGGATGCAGTCATTGGTTTTATACGGTTCATATGGGCTGGTGGCAGGATGAGGAAGAACCTTTTTTGGAGCAGTGGAAGCGGTTAAATATGACTTTGGAACAGAAAAAGGAGGCAGGTGCAGTTTGGCTTTTGGGGGATTTTAATAGTCCGGCGGAGTTTCGGGGACAGGGGTATGACTGTATTTGTCAGAGCGGATGGCAGGATACTTATCAGCTGGCGGAACAAAAGGATAGTGGGATTACGGTAGAGGGATGCATTGATGGGTGGAGAGAATTTAGTCAGGAGCAGACGATGCCAAAAGGGATGCGGATGGATGGAATCTGGTGCAGTCAAAAGTTGCCGGTGAAGTATTCGAAAGTGTTGTTTAATGGGGAAAATGAAGCGAAAGTATCGGATCATTTTGGTGTTTTGATTGAGGCAGATGTGGATGCAGAGAGATTTTGATGTTTTAGTGTTGCTGGGATTTTTATATATTAGGAGGGTTTATAATGAAACGAACATCTGGGATTTTACTTTCGATTAGCAGTTTGCCTTCTCGATATGGGATTGGCTGCTTTTCGAAAAGTGCTTATGATTTTGTAGATTGGCTTAAGGAAGCAGGACAGACTTATTGGCAGATATTGCCGCTTGGATCAACTAGTTATGGGGATTCTCCTTATCAGTCTTTTTCTACTTTTGCCGGAAATCCTTATTTTATCAGTTTGGAGGCCTTGATTGAAGAGGGTGTTTTGACAGAGGAAGAGTGTGAGGCAGCGGATTTTGGAGAGTTAGAGGATGATATTGATTATGAGAAACTTTATCAAAATCGATATCCTTTGCTGCGGAAGGCTTATGAGCGCAGTGACATTAGTAAAAATAAGGATTATCTTCGTTTTGTAGAAGATAATAAGTGGTGGCTTTCGGACTATGCTTTGTTTATGGCAGTGAAAGAACGATTTGGCGGAGTGGAATGGACACAGTGGGCGGAGGATATTCGGCTTCGCTGGGGATTTGCTATGGACTATTACCGGCGGGAGATGTACTTTGAAATTGAGTTTCAGCAGTATATGCAGTTTAAATTTTTTGAGCAGTGGTATGCGTTAAAAGAGTATGCTAATCAAAAAGGGATTCGTTTGATTGGGGATATTCCTATTTATGTGGCAATGGACAGTGCAGATACTTGGGCGCACCCGGAATTGTTTCAGTTAGATGAAAAGAATGTGCCTTATGCCGTGGCAGGATGTCCGCCGGATGGATTTTCGGCTGACGGGCAGCTTTGGGGGAATCCACTTTATCGCTGGGAATATCATAGAAGTACAGGGTATGCTTGGTGGATTTCCCGGTTAGAGTATTGTTTTCGGCTTTATGATGTGGTGCGGATAGATCATTTCCGTGGATTTGATGAATATTATTCGATTCCTTATGGAGCAGAGTCGGCAAAGGTGGGACATTGGGAAACCGGACCAAAGATGGAGCTGTTTCGAGCTGTAGAGCAGCGGCTTGGATGGCATGAGGTAATTGCAGAGGATTTGGGGTATGTGACAGATTCGGTACGGCAGTTGGTTTCTGAAAGCGGATTTCCGGGGATGAAAGTGTTGGAGTTTGCTTTTGATTCTCGGGATTCTGGATCGGCAAATGATTATCTGCCTCATAATTATAGTGAAAATAGTGTGGCTTATACTGGAACACATGATAATGAAACGATTGTTGGATGGTTTGATTCAATTACGGATGAGGAACGGACGGCAGCACGGGAATATCTTTGTGATTTATATACACCGAAAAAACAGCTTTATAAAAGTTTTATTGCTTTGGTGATGCGGAGTAATGCAAAGTGTTGTATTGTTCCTATGCAGGATTATCTTGGGTATGATAATGGTTGTAGGATGAATACGCCTTCTACGGTGGGGAAGAATTGGCGGTGGAGATTGACAGAAAAGGAGTTGACAAAAGGGCTGCAGGAAGAGATTTTGGGGATGACTTTGCGGTATGGGCGTATGAATTGGGAGTAGAAGATTAAAAAGCGAAAAGTTCTGGGGTTTCTGCATGAGGTTATTGAATTGGCAGAAACCTTAGAATTTTTTTGTGTGATAATATTTAATAAATCGGACGCCAGATTCGAAAACCGTGAACAACCTGCTGTTCCAATTCTCCAAAAAGTAAGAAATTCTAAGACTTCTGCAGTTCCATGTATCCAACCGAACAGACCGGAGCGCAATTCGCCCACATGGCAGCCAAAACGAAACGGATATCTTAAACGATGCTGCCTAACACAAAATAATTCCGTTCCGATACAGATGTGGGCTAAACACGCTCCTTTTTTTTCACACACTGCATGGAAGCAGTATGTGAAAAAAATCTTAGTTTTTTGAGCAGAAGTCAAGAACTTCTAACTTTTCTCCAAAGTCACTGCAGGTTGTCCACGGTTTTCAAATCTGGCTGTTTCTTGACCCCGGAGCAAAAAAGAATCTTATCCAGACTTTTATATTTTATAAGAATTTTTTGATTATAATAAGATTGCAGTATGATAATATTTCGACACTATATTTCGACAAAATTTGATGGTGTGGAAAGTTTTTTAAGGTGGGATTATTTTTTTATTAAGATGTGGATTTTTTGAAAAAATGCTGAGTTTTCCTGATAAAATAGGTATAAAAAATAAAAAAAATGCAACACTTGTTAATAAAATGTTGCATTTTTTTATTACACTTTTTATATCGGTGCTTTGCTAAAATACTTTATAGTTTTCCAAAAATTTTTTTAAAATTTCTTTTTTCGATTCTGGCGTTACCCTGTTATAAAGAAATTTTTAAATAAACTTCATCCCGTTCTTCTTGTTCAATACTTAGATATCGTTTCGTGATATTGTAGGAAGAATGATTATAGAGTTCCATTAAGAGAGCAGGTGGTGTTCCTTGTTTCCATGCATGATAGCCAAAAGTTTTTCTTAGGGAATGGCAGCTAATATGTTTATCTAACCCAGCAGCTTTGGCAGCAGTACAGATAATCCGATAGGCTTGTGAACGGCTGATTGGATCTTTTTTTCCTTTTTGACTTGGAAATAGATATTGTTCTTTTTGATAGTGGTTTTTGAGGAAAGAAAAAGAAAGATAATTTTTTAAGGCGGTGCAGACTGAGCGATTGAGTGCAATGGAACGGGATTTGCCGGTTTTTTGTTCAATGATTTCTAAATGCTTTTTAATGGTTTTATTTTTTTCATCATAGATATCTTTCCATTTGAGGGTTAGAAGATCCGAAATACGAAGGGCAGTATTAAGCCCTAGTATAATAAGAGTGTAGTTTCTTGGATTCGGTTTTTGCAGAGAATAGTAATTTTTAAATTGATTTAATGTGTTTTTGTTTTTAATAGGTTGTGTTGTACTCATGATGAGATCCTCCTGTTTTCCTGATAAATTCAGCTTATTTTTTAATTATGTTGTTTCTAAAAATGCAACATTTTATTAACAAATGTTGTATTTCTATATTGGTATGATGGCTGATAGAATTTTTCCTTTTTGGGTAAAGAAGAAAGAATTGGGTTTGGAAAACAAGGAGGTTTTCTATGTTAAGACTGACGGTAAGTACAGAAGAATATTTGATGATAGGAGATAATATTAAGATTGTATTTTTAGGGGGGAGTAGAAGTCATCTTCGGATTATGATTGATGCACCAAAGGAGATTGGAGTAGTAAGAAGTAAAGTGATTAAAAATAGTATTACTGATCCGCAACTGAAAGATGCTCTTCCAAAATACTATGCTGAACCAGAATTGGCGGAGCGGTTTCGAAAGAAAAAGGGCAGTTTTTCGGAAGAGAATTTTCCAGTAGAGAAAAGAAAGTTGGAAAAATAGATGCAGTCATCAAGGGAATTTGTTAATAACCGAGAACAGTCGGCTGAAACGGGTCCAAAGGCGGAGTGGGATCGGATTATTAAACCGGAAAGAATATCGAATGGGAAATGTTATTGTTTCGGTAGAAGTCTGGTATAGAGTAGCTATTTTATTAGGAAATGGTAAGATTTCTTACCTAGGCGGCAAATGGATTTGACCGCTTGACACAGAAACGGCAGAGAGAAGCAATAAAAATTGCGAATAGCCGTATTACAAGGAGGTATATTGATATGGTAGTACAACACAATCTTACAGCAATGAATTCTAATCGTATGTTAGGTATCACGACCAAAGCTCAGGCAAAATCCACAGAAAAATTATCATCCGGTTATAAGATCAATCGTGCAGCAGATGATGCAGCGGGTTTGGCAATTTCCGAAAAAATGAGAAAGCAGATCCGAGGACTGACACAGGCTTCTTCTAATGCACAGGACGGTATTAGTGCGGTGCAGACTGCTGAAGGTGCGCTGACAGAAGTGCAGGATATGCTGCAAAGAATGAATGAATTGGCAGTAAAGGCAGCAAATGGAACAAATTCCTCTTCTGATCGAGATGCGATTCAGGCTGAGATTGATCAGTTGGTAACAGAAATTGACCGTGTATCGGAAACAACGAAGTTTAATGAAACTTATTTGCTGAAAGGGGATACTGCAGCAGATAAGGATACTGCTTTTCAGTATAAAGAAGGTGATGTAATTAAACAAAATCTGTATTATGTAGAGAATAATACAGTTAAGACTTTAGCTGCCGGAACTTTCTTAACAGCAGTGGATTCAACAAAAACTTATTATAGTGACAGCAAAGGTGATAGATATGGAGTAGCACTTGCATCAACAGATTCTAGTAATTATACATCTTCAGCAAATGTAATAACAACCGGTGGAAAGTATTATATAAAGAACAGTGATGGAGAATATTATAAAGTTGATTCTGGAACAAAATATGATTCAAACCAAAGTTATTATGTTTCTAGTGGTGGAACAGGAGCTATATCAAGCCAGTTAGTACTTGCTACTGCAGTAACTGAAACACAAGCTCATTATTTATTGCAATCAGAAGTATTTGATAGTGATGGAAATAAACTGGGTGCTAATACAGATATTGGTTCAGCCGCTACGGATATATCTAAATATTATTCTACATTAGCTCCTGTAAAACTTGGTGGAAATTCTGTTGATTATAATGATTATTCCGTAAAGAGTTCTGCTCAGTTTATTGATAAAGATGGGAATGAGATTGCTGCGAATGGATTGGATAAATATCTTGATAATAATGGAAAATTAGATCCAAATGCAGATTTGTATTTAAAGACAGGAGAAGGAGTTACTGCACGGAAGCTGGCAACACAGGCAGATGTGGATCAATTTGTAAGTTATACAGATAAGTTTGATGTGGGCGCTTTGACCTTAAAGCTTCATGTAGGTGCAGATGCGACAACGAATAACCAGATTTCTATTGATATTAAGTCTATGAGTGCAAAGGCAATTGGTGTAAATGATTTAAAGGTAAATGGTGAGGATGATACTAACGCATTAAATGCAATTGAAACAATTAAGGCAGCTTTAAATAAGGTTTCGGATCAGAGAGCTGCACTTGGTGCTGTTCAAAACCGTCTGGAACATACCATCAATAACTTGGATAATGTAGTTGAGAATACGACAAGTGCAGAAAGCCAGATTCGTGATACCGATATGGCTACTGAAATGGTAAGATATGCGAATAATAATATTCTTGCTCAGGCTGGTCAGTCTATGCTGGCACAGGCAAACCAGAGTAATCAGGGAGTTTTATCTCTTCTTGGCTAGTCGTAATTGATAGAAAAGATATATCAGATTGTAGGAACTATAATAGGCGGTACGGTTTTTTACACCGCCTGTTTTCTTTTTTCTATATTGATAGGAGCATGGTATGAAGTTATTTATTTATGATTGGAATTTTATTACAAAACATGATTTATATAGAGCAATGATAGAGCAAGGAATTGAATTTGATTTGTTTTCCTCAAATGCAAACGTAAGAATTAATACGCAAAAGGATCAATTTCAGGAGAATTTAGAAAAAGCTCTGAATGGAAGTGGAAGCAAATATGATGCAATTTTTTCTGTTAATTTTATTCCAGAATTAGCACAGGAAGCCCATAAAAGGGATATGCTTTATATAAGCTGGACTTATGACAGCCCCGCTTTAGGTGCTCCCAATGCTTCTCATTTTTTGGACACCAATCGTATCTTTTTATTTGATTCTGCAGAATATGAGGAATATAAGGGGTATAATGTACCAAATCTTTATTATTTGCCGCTGGCAGTGAATAGCAAACGATTGATTCATATGAAACCTACTCCTATGGAACAAATGAAATATCGTTCCGATGTTTCCTTTGTAGGGCAGCTTTATCAGTCTGATATGGATAAAATATTTCCGTTGTTTGATGAATATGGTGCAGGTTATATAGCAGCAATTATTAATACACAGCTTAATGTATATGGTGTGAATTTAATTCAGGAATTGGTGAATGAAAATTTGGTAAAACGTCTTTGTAATCAGAAAGTAACAGAAGCGTTATTGGAAAACTTAAATAATAATTTTCTGCATGACGTAGAAGATATAAAAAGCTGGTCTCTTAATGCGTTTCTTTTAAAGGCAGTAACAAATAAAGAAAGAGTTCTTTTACTTACATTATTAGCAAAATATTGCCGTGTAAAATTGTTTACGATTAATAAATTGAATCTTTCCAATGTAAGTATATATGGACCAGTAGATTATGTAAAGGATATGCCGCTTGTATTTAAGTGCAGTAAAATAAATCTAAATATTACACTTCGAAATATTCGTCATGGTATTCCGCAGCGTATTCTTGATATTATGGGTTGTCATGCATTAGCAATGACAAACTATCAGGAAGATTTGAATGAATATTTTAAAGACGGACAAGATCTTTTGATCTATAGTTCTGTAGAGGAAGCATTAGAGAAATGCAAATATTATTTGAAGCATGAAAAAGAAGCAGAAAAGATTCGGCAGAATGGCTATAAAATTGTTAAAGATCAATTTAGTTATACACATCAATTAAATCGGATATGGGAACTTTCTGGTTTAAAGAACAGATTATCAAGATAGGAAAAGAAGATAAGTGAGGAATGATTATGAAGCTGATATATCTTATGTGGGGTTATCCTTATGAAGCTGCTATTCTTCAGGCATTTCAGGAATCTGGTGTTATGGTAGATACCATAACACTTCCAAAAGAATTGATACAGAAGGAAAAAAAGAATATTGAAACACAATCCGATAAAGAACAGAAGGAGATAACAGAAGATATCGAAAATTCTTTTCGAGAACAAATAAAAACTTTAGGGGGAGAGCTTCTATTTTCCATTAATTTTTTTGCATGGATTTCTGATTTTTGCCAAAAGGAAGCAATTTCTTATTGCAGTTGGATTTTGCAGCTGCCTAATTTTGATTTATATACGGCTGCTGTTAAAAATACCTGTAATAGTTTTTTTGTATGTGATAGTTATTTAGTAGAGAAACTTTGGCAAGTAGGTATTTTAAAAGTATTTTTTCTTCCAGATGCAGTAGAGCGAACTATAAAAAGGGAAATTGTTCCAGTTGAAAGGGAAGCTTGTTTTATTGCAAGATGTCCAAAAGATATCTTATATATGGATGGAATGTCATTATACAGCAAGGGATATTTGGATGCTTTTCTTCATGCTCAAAGAGTTTTGTATGGAGCAAGTATTTTAGAAGATGGATTATTGCTTCGTGTACAGCAGGAGTTTATGATGTGTAATCCCATTCCAGATAATATTCTTCCAGAAATGCAGAAACTGTTTATAGCAGATCGCTACTTTGCTCCAGTGTGTACCAGAATACAGCAGCAGATATTTCTGCAGAATTTCTCTTCTATTATAACTATTTATTCAGATGGAGATTTTACAGATTTTGATAAAGAAAAAAGACCTTTTGTAGAAGAGGAAGCAAAACGACAGGCGATTTATTCAGGGAAAGAATTTACTCTGGTATTGGCTTCTCATACTTTACATAATGGGATACCTAGAGATACATTAGAGGTTATAGCAGCAGGAGGATTCCCTATTGCTGGTTTTCAAAGAGATTATGCATATTTTTTTAAAAAGGATGAAACATTAGTATATTTTACAAATCCTGCTGAATTTTCACAGGCAGTTATTCGATATGGAAATAGTATGGAAGAAAGGGAACGTGTAAAACAAGCGGCTTATCAGGCGTTAATAAAAGGACATACCTATCACCATCGAATTACTGCGATGCTGGAAGTATGGAAAAGTAATAGAAAATAAGAGAAAAGTTGAATAAAAAAGCGTATTTAACGATTAATTCTTAACAACGGAATATTTTCTGTTGCGTAAGTGTGTGTCGCAACACACAGATTGGTAGAAAAATGAAAATTTATGTTTGCTGCCCTCCAAGAATTGCTACTGGGGGGGTAGAGTTATTACATCAGCTTGTTTTTGAGTTAAACAGGCAATGTTTTGGAATAGCAGAAATACTATATCTGGATAATACACCTGAAGTTAGTTGGGTAATGCCGTCTGAATATGAAAAATATAAAAATCCTTTTGCAGTAAATACTTATGGCGGTAAGGATGCAGTTATTATTTTACCAGAAATATGGACTTTTATGGCAGAAATTCAATTTAAAGAATGTCCTGTTATCATATGGTGGGAAAGTGTAGATAACTATTTTTTAACAACTCCTGTTGAAAAATGGTATAGCTTTAAAAAAAATGAATCAATACTGCATATGACTCAATCCATGTATGCAGCAGATTTTTTAAAGAAAGCAGGCATTTCAGAAAAACAGATTTTGGAAGTATCGGATTATTTAGGAGAAGATTTTTTTACAGAAGAAGTACCGTTAGATTCGTCAAAGCGTAAGTTAAATGTTCTTTATAATCCAAGAAAAGGTCTTGATTTTACAAATAAATTAATCGCATTTTCACCGAATCTGAATTGGATTCCGATTGAGAAAATGTCGCCTGCTGAAGTTTCTCATCTTATGCTGGAAAGTCGGGTATATATTGATTTTGGCAATCATCCGGGCAAAGATCGGATGCCAAGAGAAGCAGCAATCATGGGCTGCTGTATTGTAACAGGCAGAAATGGAAGTGCAGGTTATTATGAAGATGTTCCGATTATGGATCAATATAAGTTTGAATGTAATATAGCAGATATACCAGCAATTTGTTCTTGTATTGAAAAATTAGTAAATGAATACGATACCTATATTTCGGATTTTGCATATTATCGTTCTTTTATTCAGACGGAAAAGAAAAAGTTTGAAACATCCGTAAAGGGATTATTTTCTATTTTACAAGATCATTATTCTTTTGGGAAAGGAGAGGATATGATTGGAATAGCTGTATATGGTACAGAAAATGACAGCAGAACAGCAAGAAATTTAATTGAGGAACTATATAATACTTATTTACAGGAGAGTGATCCAAATAATTATAAATTTAAGGTGAATTGTTTTGTGGACGAAACATTTGCTGCAACGATTCCAACAGAAATTCCCGTTATAAAAATTGAGGAATTTGTAAAATTATATTTAACTCAAAATCTAGCGGGCATTGTAATTCCAGTATCTTCTTATATGGGAAAATTTTCTCTGATTACAAATCTTATTCAGGAGGGAGTGGATAAAAACGATATTTATTTTATAGAAAAAGCATGGTTTGAAAAGACGGAATTTGCTGCGGAAGAAATGGCACATTTATTAGTCCCCTATTGGGATTGAGTTAAAAGGGAAGAGATAGTAATGAAAGAGAATAAAACTTTAGGCTTTGTTCTTTTATCTTGACAAAATGGATAAAATCACATATAGTAAAATTAGCTAAAGTAAGGGAGGTGTTTTATGATTACGGCTACTGCAACAGATGTTCAAAATAATTTTGGCAAATATCTGCATATGGTACAGACTGGCGGAGAAGTTATCGTAATAAAAAATGGTAAAGAGGTTGCGAGGTTAGTGTCCTATGAGAAAAGTGTATCTTTTTTGACAGATTCGCTGACAGGTATCTTAAAAGGCGATTATAATGAAAAGGAAGTCAGAATGGAGCGTATGCAGAAATATGAAAGTGCTGATTGATACAAATGTGATTTTAGATGTATTTTGCAAACGATCGGATTTTTATGAAGATTCAGCAAAAATTTTTAAACTTTGTGAGGTAAAAAAGATATCAGGTGTGATATCAGCCTTTACTGTCCCCAATATTATTTATATTTTAAGGAAAGAACTGGATGCAGAAAAGACAAAGGAAATTTTAGACAATTTGTTTCTGATATTTTCTGTTGTTGATTTAAAAGCGGCTGATTTGAGGAAAGCGGCTGATTTGAAATTTAAAGATTATGAAGATGCTGTACAAAGTGTCTGTGCAGTCAGAATAAAAGCAAATTATATTATAACCAGAAATATCAAGGATTTTACAGAAAGCAAAGTAAGGGCTATAAAACCAGCAGAACTTTTGGAACGAATCTAGAAATTATGACAATTATATTATAAAAATAGTAAACGATTTATTGAAGAAATCCATAAATTTTAATAAGTCTTTTGAAATTGGATGATAAATCGATGTTATTTTGAAAGACGAAGGGATTTTCCAGACAGAGGACGCCAGAGGCGGTTTGCTCCTGTCCTTTGCCTGCTCCGCTCCAAACGGTAAGAAAGTCTAGGGCTTCTGATTTCAGTTCATCCAACCAGACGAACCGGGGCGCAATTCGCCCTTACCACAGCCGAAACGAAACAGACGTAAGGAAGGATGTTACCAGCCATGAAACACTCTCTTCTCTATCCTCCGGGCTAAGCACGCCCCTTTTTTTGCATACCCTGCATAGAAGCAGGA
>CAJUGZ010000091.1 GCA_910585855.1 uncultured Lachnospiraceae bacterium
ATCCTGCTTCTATGCAGGGTATGCAAAAAAAGGGGCGTGTTTAGCCCGGATGATAAAAAAGAGATAGTCTTATGGTTGGAAAAATCCTTTCTTATACCCATTTCGTTTCGGTTGTCATGAGGGCGAATTGCGCCCCGGTTCGTCCGGTTGAATCTATATAGATCAGAAGCCGTAGACTTTCTTACCGTTTGGAGCGGAGCAAGCAAAGAACAGGAACAAACCGCCTCTGGCGTCCGGTGAAAGCCAATCCTTTCTGGCAGCGTCCTAAGATAGTGAAAATAGTACTTGCCAAATAGTGAAAAAAGAGTTTTAATTATTTGTATATATAATAGATTTGGGAAGAATCAGAAAGGCGTGGAAAGAGATTATGGGAAAAATAATTATTCCAAAAGGGTATCACTCTGAATTAAATCTGCATGATACTCAAGTAGCAATAAAAGAAGTAAAGGATTTTTTTGAGGCATTGTTGGCAGAGCGTTTGAATTTGCTGCGTGTTTCAGCTCCTTTGTTTGTCGATCCGGCTTCCGGGTTGAATGATAATTTAAATGGGGTGGAAAGACCGGTAGAGTTTGAAATTAAAGAAATTGAGGGGCTTCGTGCAGAGGTGGTACATTCTTTGGCAAAGTGGAAGCGGTATGCTTTGAAAAAATATGGTTTTTCAGAAGGCGAAGGGCTTTATACGGATATGAATGCAATCCGCAGAGATGAGGAGATGGATCATATTCATTCGATTTTTGTGGATCAGTGGGATTGGGAAAAGGTAATTTCTAGAGAAGACAGAACGATGGAAACGCTGAAGAATACGGTAAGGACGGTATATAAGGTGCTTCGAAAGACAGAAAAGTTTATGGCAATTCAGTATGATTATATTGAAGAAATTTTGCCAAAAAATATATTTTTTATTACAACGCAGGAACTGGCGGATATGTTTCCTGATTATACACCAAAGGAACGGGAGTTTTATATTGCAAAGGCAAAGGGAGCTGTCTGCATTATGAAAATTGGTGATGTAATGGAAAACGGAGAGCGTCATGACGGCAGAGCACCGGATTATGATGATTGGGAGTTAAATGCGGATATTGTAGTTTATTATCCGGTGTTAGATATTGCATTGGAGTTGTCTTCTATGGGGATTCGAGTGGATGAAAAGGCGTTGAGGAGTCAGTTGGAAAAGGCAGGATGTATGGAACGGGCAGAACTTCCGTTTCAGAAAGCTGTTTTGGAAAATCAGCTTCCTTTTACTATCGGCGGTGGAATTGGGCAGTCGAGAATCTGTATGTTTTTCTTAAGAAAAGCACATATTGGAGAGGTGCAGAGTTCTATTTGGCCGGAGGAAATGCTGAAGGAAACAAGTGAAAAAGGAATTTGGTTATTGTAGTATGACAGAAAAAAGAGTGTAGAGTAAAGGCTTTGCACTCTTTCCTAATGCAGAGGAAAAGGAAGGAAAATCGGAATGAACGAGAAAACAAAGTCTTATCAGATGGATATGTGTGAAGGTGCATTGCTGTCGAAATTAGTTCGCTTTGCAGTTCCTTTGATGTTGTCAAGTATTTTGCAGCTTTTATTTAATACAGTGGATATGGTTGTAGTAGGGAGATATGCAGGAAGTCAGTCTTTAGCAGCGGTTGGTTCGACATCTTCTTTAATTAATTTGCTGACAAATGTATTTATGGGACTTTCTGTTGGAGCAAATGTATTGATTGCCCGTTATTATGGAGCAAAACAGGAAAAGGAGGTCAGTGAAACCGTACATACTGCGATTTTGCTTAGTTTTCTGAGTGGGATTTTGCTTACTTTTATTGGGGTCGGATTTGCAGAAACATTTTTGCGGCTTATGGGAACACCGGAAAATGTACTTTCTTTGTCCGTTCTCTATATTCGAATTTATTTTATCGGGATGCCGGTACTGCTGCTTTACAATTTTGGCAGTGCGATTTTAAGAGCGATTGGTGATACCAAAAGACCGCTCTATTATTTGACTTTGGCAGGAGTAATCAATGCGGGGTTAAATTTGATTTTTGTTATTGTATTTCAGATGGATGTGGCAGGAGTAGCGGTTGCAACGGTATTGTCCCAGATAATTTCTGCTGTGCTGATTATCAGAGCACTTGTTTATATGGATGGAGGATGTCAGCTAAAATGGTCAAACCTTCGTATTTCAAAGGATAAATTAATAAGAATAGCAAAGATTGGACTTCCGGCAGGATTTCAGGGGGCATTATTTTCACTGTCGAATGTATTGATTCAGTCATCTATCAATTCCTTTGGAGATATTGCAATGGCAGGAAATACAGCGTCTTCTAATCTGGAGGGATTTGTCTATATTGCTATGAATTCATTTCACCAGACAGCACTTAGCTTTACTAGTCAGAATATAGGAGGCGGGAAATACGATCGTGTAAAAAAGACAATGATTTACTGTTTGATTTTGGTAGTAATTGTTGGAGGAGTATTAGGATTTGGGGCATATGGGATACGGGAATTTTTGCTAAGAATTTATACTTCCGATGAAGAGGTAGTGGCATATGGAATTTTGCGGATGCGAATTATTATGCTGACTTATTTTACTTGCGGAACAATGGATGTGATGGTGGGATGTCTGCGGGGGATGGGATATTCGGTTATGCCTATGATTGTGTCTTTACTTGGAGCTTGTGGACTAAGAATAGTATGGATTATGACGGTTTTTCAGCAGGTTCGTACATTGGAGTGTTTGTATATTTCTTATCCGGTATCTTGGATTGTAACAACTCTTGTACATGTACTTTGCTATCTGGTGGTAAAGAAAAATTTTGTAAAAACTAGAAAATTTTCTTCGTGAGAGGACGCCGAAATCCGAAGGAAGGTCTGCTTCGGGTTCGCTTTTGCTTAGTATTTCCTATTTTTATAGCGGACACATAAGGCACGAAAACACAGCAAGACCGTGCCTAAGTGCCGACGGGAAATTGATGACCCTGCGTAGACCTTCCTTCGGATTTCGGCTGTGTATAGCAGCGGAAGATAGGATTTCGCTGTACCCTTGGTAAAATTTTTTAGGTGTTGTTTTCGTTAGGAGTGGTATTGTTTTGGGAGGTAAGCATTTTAGCTAACAGTTTAATGGTTTCAAATTTTGCTTGATCTCCAGCGGTCAGATGGGAAGCAATGACATTTAAAATAATTTCTGTTTCTTGATCATTGAAGGAAATTCCCATAGATTTTGCTTTTGAAGAAGCATTTAGGAAAAATGGGATTAAATCTTCTTTGGACTGAATATTGACCTGACTGGAAAGCTGTGTTAATAAAAGCAGTTTTTGAGGTGCAATATTACGCTGAATACGAGGATCGCTAATCAGTTCGATTATATTCATGATATCATCTCCTTAAAAATAGAGTCGTTGTTTTTTATAGATTGTATTGTGATATGGTTTGTTTTTGATTTTGATTAAGTAGAATTGGAAGTGGACGGAAAAAGCTTCATACAAGTTCCAAGGACATTTTGCTGTTCTGGAGTCAACATTCCTTTTAGAGTATCGGCTACGGAAATTGGGTCTTTTTTTGTATTGTTCTTTTCCTGCTGTTGCTGTGGCATTAATTCTTGATAGGCATGGTACATTTGGTATGCACTAAGGAAGTTGCTGATCAAATCAATCATTTCTTTTTCCTTTTCTGTGCAGTACTGTTTAATTGCAGTCAGCATATCCGATGTAGAATGTGGATTTTCCCCAATGGAACAACTGCTTAATACATTAGAATTTGAATCGCTGACGAGTTTTAATGTGTGTTCAAGTTCAATGTATTTTACATAAACAGAAAAAAACTGTTGTTCCCGATTGGAAAGATAGGGGATAGCTGCCTTTATAATCTGAAGCTGGTTATCACTGACCATGTGATCAAATGGCGTAATTCCCGGGGTTTCCATAAAATCACTCCTTTACTGATAAAATTACTTTCTTTTTAACTATATGATAATGAAAAGAAAAGTATGCGGTTTTTCTGGAAAATAAGACAAGAGGGATTGGACTTTGAAAGACGCAGTTGTTTTTGATGCATATACTAATATAGAAAGATTACCAGATATTTGGTATAAACAAAAGGAGCATAATATGAAACATAGATTATATGTAGATGGAAATACTGTTTATGGAATTGATGAAGAGTGTTTGATTTATAAAAGACAAGAGGGCAGAAATTATGCAAATCAGCAGGATTTGGATGCACTTTGGGCACGTTATCAAGAAGAAGAGAAGGGAGAAAATAGTACAGCAGAAGAAAACGGAATAGAAAAGTAGGAGAACTAATTTTTGATTGGGGGGACGCCGAAAGCCGAATGGAGTTCTATTCCGAGCCCGCTTGCGCTTAGCATTTCCTCGTAGCGGACACATAAGACGCTAAAATACAGCGTCTAAGTGCCGACGGGAAATGATGACCCTGCATAGAACCCCATTCGGCTTTCGGCTGTGTATTTCCACCAAAAAGTAGAGTAGTGTGTAAAAAAATGGTGTTTTATATAGAAAAACCTCCGGCAATAGTCTGCCGGAGGAAAACCTTTTGTGAGATTCACAAAGGTTTTAGAAAGAACTAGCAGCAGCCGAAGATGCCGCCACCGCTGCCGCCGCAGCAGCAGAGCAGAAGAATAATCCACAAGCAGCTATTGTCGCCGCATCCAATATTGCATCCGCCGCCACATCCAGGGTTGCATCCGCCGCCGCATCCGATATTGCATCCGCCGCCGCAGAATAAGAGAATCAGGATCAGGAAGAGGCAATTATTGTTGCTGCCGCCGCCAGTTACGCAATCACATCCACAGTTACTGCTACCACAATTTGTTGCTGCTAAATCACTCATGTTTGAAATCCTCCAAGAAGATGGTTTACAGTTATAACATATGTAAATTGGCTTGTCATGTTTCCTAAAAAATTTTTTTTGTTGAAATTTTTTTGTTGGGAAAATTGGGCTGTAGGAATTTCCTATAAAATCATAAAAAAAGTGAAATATCTAGTTGAGATTTTTTCATACAGGTTATATAATGAAAAAAGTGTAAAGAACTGGTGTTGTGAAAACGGCATAATCAGAATACACTATTAGGGTGAGTAGCTTAATTTTGGCTAAGAAATGTCAATAGGAGGAAACGATATGAAGTTTACAAAGATGCAGGGAATAGGGAACGATTATGTCTATATTAATTGTTTTGAGGAAACCGTAAAGAATCCTTCCAGACTTTCCATTCAAGTGAGTGACAGGCATTTCGGAGTAGGAAGTGACGGGCTTATTTTAATTTTGCCGTCAAAAGTTGCTGACTGTTGTATGGATATGTATAATGCAGATGGTTCTCGTGCAGAGATGTGTGGAAACGGGATTCGCTGTGTGGCAAAATATGTGTATGACCATAAGATTGTAGAAAAAGAGGAGCTGAAAATAGAAACATTAAATGGAGTGAAGGAGGTTCGTTTAACGGTAAAGAACGGCAAGGCTGTTTTGGCGACGATTAATATGGGGCAGCCGGAGTTAAGACCGGAGAGGATTCCTGCTTTGTTTTCAGGAGAGAGCGTTGTTTCTCAGCCGATTTCAGTAGATGGAAAGGAGTATAACGTTACTTGTGTATCAATGGGGAATCCTCATGCGGTTGTATATATGGAAGAATTAGAAAATTTGGATTTGGAAAGGATAGGACCTGCATTTGAATATCATAAAAAATTTCCAAATCGTGTCAATACAGAGTTTATTCAAGTGATAGATCGCAGTCATTTGAAAATGCGTGTATGGGAAAGAGGCAGCGGCGAAACATTGGCATGTGGAACAGGAGCTTGTGCCAGTGCAGTTGCAACAGTGTTAAACGGAAAGGCAGACACAACAGTAGATATAGAATTAAAAGGCGGTCATCTTACGATTGAGTGGAATGAAAAGGATCGCTGTGTCTATATGACTGGAGCGGCAGAAGAAATTTATAATGGGGAACTGAATGATGAAATATTTAAAGAAGAATAGAAGAAGGATAATAACAGCAGTTGGAATGTTGGCTGTAGCAGCAGTAAGTGCTGGCTGTGCTCAGCATGTTAGTTTGGCAGAAAATACAGAGCAGCCTGAGGTATGGCTGACACAGAATTTAGATCTGGAAGAAACAACCGAGCAGCTTGAGGAGGAATCCACAGGGATACAGGATTTAGAGAGCAGTGAAGAAGTAACGGAAACAACACCAGAGGAAACGACTGAAACAACACCAGAGTTGGAAACGGGTACTCCTAAAATTACACCGAAAGAAACAGAAACAGTGTATGATGGGGTAAAGGAGGATGCTTTTTTTAAAAATTCTGTTTTTATAGGGGATTCCGTAATGATGGGATTTCGAAATTATATTTTAAGACAAGAAGAAGGGTTTATGGGAAGTCCAGAGTTTTTGGTATCTGGAAGTTATTCGCTTCGTATGGCATTAAATCCGGTAAGCAGTACTACGATTCATCCGGTTTATCAGGGAGAACAGCAGCTGATATGGGATGCAATGAAGATGCTGGGAGTGGATAAGGCATTTATTGCATTGGGATTAAATGATATTGGTATGTTGAGTGTAGAAAGTACTTATGAAAATTATCAGAAAGTACTTGCTTCGATTTATGAAGTAAATCCCGATATTTCGGTTTATATTATCAGTACAACCAATATTTACGATGGAAGTGAAGTAGGAGATTTAAATAATGAAAATGTTCGTCTTTTAAATCAGAAGATGAAGAATTATTGTGCAGGAAGTAAGGAAGAATTTATTGATATAGCAGATTATTTGATTGATGAAAACGGGTGTTTAAAAGAGGAGTACTGCAGTGATAATTATGTACATCAAACTTCGGCAGCTTATGATATCTGGGTTCAGGTATTGAGGGAGTTTGCCAGTAAGCATCAAGATCCGAGTGAACAAAGCGAAGTGCCAAGTGAAACCTCGGCAGCAGATATGCATACGGAGGAAGAAACTAAGAGTAATACGGAAGCAGAATAGGAGTAGGGACAGAGGCAAAGAAGGTAGAGGAATAAAAAAGTATGAAGATAATTAAAATAGTACAGAGAATACAAAAGAGGATACAGACAAATGATAAAAAGAGAAAAATGATGGTATTTTTTTTACTGTTTGCAGGGTTATGTACCGCTTGCGGAAATGCCGGAATAGAACAGACAGAACCAGTAATAGAAACAACAACATCTGTAGAAAAGGAAACAGAAACAATATCAGAATCAAAATCAGAAACAAAAGCGATTGCAACAGAGAGCAGTTTGGCTTCTGAGTCTGTGCAGAATGAATCTGGAAAAACAATGCAGGAAATTTATGAAGAAATTGAAAAAACAGTAGAGCAGCCAGAAATGATTGTGCTGAATGATAATTATATTGCAAATTATTATGGGATTGATCTGTCGCTTTTAGAGGATTATTTTTTTGCCAGTGCGCAGGAAGTTATTTATGCAGATATGATTATACTGATGAAAGTAAAGGAGGAATCCTCTGTGCAGACAGTAAAAGATGCGTTGGATACTATGATTGCACAAAAAAAGCTGGAATTGGAAAATTATCTGCCGGAACAGTTTCAGATTGTAGAAAAAAGTGAAGTAGTAGTATCTGGAAACTATGTGTATCTGGTGATTTCCGAAAAGGCAGAGGAAATTCAGGCTGTGATTACAGAATATTTTAATTAGGAGGGATTATGGTATTTTCAAGTATTCCGTTTCTCTTCTTTTTTCTCCCGTTATTTTTTTTGCTTTATTATCTTGTACCGTTTCGGGTGAAAAATTATATTTTATTGATATTTAGTTTAGTGTTTTATGCGTGGGGAGAACCGATTTATATTTTTTTAATGGTGTTGTCCTCTGTAATTGATTATAGTATCGGGCGGCTGATGGACTACTATGATAGAGTTCCTTGGAAGCGTGTCTGTTTGCTTTGTGCATCGATTTTTGCAAATTTGTCGATTCTTGGGTTTTTTAAATATGCAGATTTTTTTATTGAAACCATTAATTCGATAGCGAATTTGTCGATTCCTGCTTTAAACCTGCCGCTGCCGATAGGAATTAGTTTTTTTACATTTCAAACAATGAGTTATAGTATTGATTTGTATCGGAGAGAAGTGAAGGTGGAGAAAAATTTCTTTACTTTTATGACTTATGTATCGATGTTTCCGCAGTTAATTGCCGGACCGATTGTGCGGTTTAGTACAGTAAATCAGGAATTGCACTATCGAAATATTGGTTTTAAAGGATTTTATCGGGGGAGCTTTCGTTTTTTGCAGGGGCTGATAAAGAAGGTACTGCTTGCAAATCAAATGGGGGCACTTTGGAATACCATACAGGGACAGCCTTATGGAGAAATTTCAGTAGTAACGGCATGGTTTGGTGCGATTGCATTTACTTTACAGTTATATTTTGATTTTAGTGCTTATAGTGATATGGCGATTGGAATGGGAGAGATGATGGGATTCCATTATCTGGAAAATTTTGACTATCCGCTTTTTGCAAAGTCTGTTACAGAGTTTTGGCGGCGGTGGCATATTTCTCTTTCAACTTGGTTTCGGGATTATGTATATATTCCTTTGGGAGGGAATCGGAAGGGAATCGGAAGGCAAATCTGTAATATTGCGATTGTATGGTTTTTAACCGGGATGTGGCATGGAGCTTCTTGGAATTATATTTTATGGGGAGTTTATTATGGAGTTTTGCTGATTTTGGAAAAGTTTATATGGGGGAAGGCTTTGAAGAAACTGCCTAGGATTTTGCAGCATGTTTATACTTTTTTTATTGTTGTGGTTGGATTTACAGTGTTTGTATTTGAAGATTTGGGAAAATTGGGGCAATATGCAAAACAGATGATAGGAATGGCTGGAAATCATTTGGCGGGAACGGAGTTTTTGTATCATTTTCGAAATTATGGGGTGTTGTTTTTGAGTTGTATGGTGTTGGCAATGCCGGTTTATCCTTGGGTAATGAAACGGATTGTTCGGCTAAAGCAAAATTGGATTGGGGGAATGATAAAAGGGGGATTTGTATTGGGGTATGTGGTACTTTTTGTTTTGGTGGTGGCGTTTTTGGTGAGTGATACTTATAATCCTTTTTTATATTTTCGATTCTAACTTGGTTTTTCCGGGAGGTTGGTTTTTAGAGAAAGGAAATTTTGGTTTTAGTTGGACTAGGATAGAAGGTGTTTTGGTGGTATAAGGAGTATGTGGAATATGAAACGAATGGTTTATCAGCGAATAGTGAGTTGTATTGTGACAGGGTTTATATGGATTGGGGTGATTACTTTTTTGCTGCTTCCAAAGAAAACTTTTTCGGAACAGGAAAATAAGGAGTTAGAGCAGTTTCCAAAGATTTCGAAGGAGGCTATATTAGATGGGTCTTTTATTGAGGGGTTAGAGGATTATCTTTGCGATCATTTTCCTCTGCGTAATTCTTTTTTGAATATTAAGACGCAGTTTGAAAAATTTTTGGGGAAGCAGGAAGTAAATGAGGTTTATTTGGCGAAAGATGGGTATTGGATTGAAAAGTATAAAGAACCAGTTAATAATGAAAAGGTGGTTCGGGTGTTTAATTCTTTTGCTGATTCTTTGGAAACGGCGGAGTGTTATGTGATGTTAGTACCTACAGCTATTACAGTGTATCAGGATAAGCTGCCTGATTTTGTGGATGGGGGGCGGCAGGAGGAGAATCGGAAATATTTGATGGGACAGCTTACGGCTCATACGATTGATGTGGGAGGGATTTTGGAGGAGTATGCTGCAGAGTATCCTTTGTTTTATCAGTTGGATCATCATTGGACGGGATATGGGGCTTATTTGGCTTATCGGGTTTTTGGTGAAAGGATGGGACTTACGGTTCGGGAGATGGAGGAGTATCGAATTTCTGAGGTGACGGATGAGTTTAAGGGAACGATTTATTCGAAGGTCAGTGATTTTTTGGCAGAGGGAGATAAGATTACTTTGTTTGAACTGCCGGATCAGAAATTGAAAGTAACTTATGTGGATACTGGGGAAGTGACGGATTCTTTGTATAATTTGGACTATTTGGAGAAAAAGGACAAATATAGTTTGTTTTTAAATAATATTCATCCGCTTGTCGAGATTGAAAATAACGAGGCACAGTCACAGGAGGAATTGGTAATTATAAAGGATAGTTATGCAAATTGTTTTGTGCCTTTTTTAACGGAGTATTATCAGAAAATTTATGTGGTGGATACCAGGTATTATCGGCTGCCGGTGAGTCAGTTAATTAATGAGAATCCAAAGGTAAAAAATGTATTGATTTTGTACAATATGAATACGATTGATACGGATCTTGGAGTGGGAGGGATTTATTAAGAGGTTTGGACGGGGTTAGGGAGAAAGTTGGAGCGGGGGAAGAGATGGAATTTTAAGTTGGAGGAATTTACGCATGGAGGAAAGAAAAAAGAAATGGACATTTTCGACAACACAGACGATTGTACTTAGTTTTTTGCTGGCTATTTTGGTGGGTGCATTGATTCTGATGCTGCCGATTTCTTCAGCGGAGGGGAAATTTACTTCGTTTATAGATGCTTTGTTTACGGCTACTACTTCAGTATGTGTAACAGGATTGGTTGTGGTGGATACATATGCCTACTGGAGTACATTTGGACAGGCTGTGATTTTGATTTTGATTCAGCTTGGCGGATTGGGTGTTGTAACATTTACTATGACGGTGCTGATGATTACGGGAAGGCGAATTACATTAAAGGATCGGCTGCTTTTGGAAGATGCTTTTAATATGGATACAATGCAGGGCATTATTCGGTTTTTAAGGACAGTTTTAAAGTATACGATTTTAGTAGAGGGAATTGGGGCTGTTCTTTATATGGTTCAGTTTGTGCCGGAGTTTGGGGCAAAAGGAATCTGGTATGCTGTGTTTACTTCTATTTCTGCTTTTTGTAATGCCGGGATTGATATAATTGGACCAAATAGTCTGATGCCTTATGTGGATCATGTTTGGATCAATTTGGTGACTATGTTTTTAATTGTAGCAGGAGGAATCGGGTTTATTGTTTGGAGAGATATGGGGCAGGTGCTTCGCAGGGTGTGGAGTCGGGAGATTCCTGTAAAGTGGATGTTTCAGAAATTAACGCTTCATTCGAAGCTGGCACTGGTCAGTACGGCAGTGTTTGTATTGGGAGGGGCAGTTTTATTTTTTATTTTGGAATATACCAATTCGGAAACGATTGGGAATCTTAGTTTAAAGGGAAAGATTTTGGCGTCGTTTTTTCAGTCGATTACAACAAGGACGGCGGGATTTGCCAGTATTCCTCAGCAGGGACTGCGCAGTTCCAGTGTATTGGTCTGTATGGCTTTGATGTTTATTGGGGGCTCTCCGGTTGGAACGGCAGGAGGAATTAAGACGGTTACGATAGCTGTTTTGATTCTTACGGCAATTTCTACTGCTAAGGGAAGCAGTTATGTAACGGCTTTTCGCAGAACGATTCCTTTGATTACGATTCGGAAGGCTTTGTCAGTGACAATGATTAGTTTTGTTATGCTTGGAGCAGGGGCGGTTCTTTTTTCGATTGTACAGCCCGGGAATTTTTCGGATTTGGCTTTTGAAATTACAAGTGCGATTGGAACGGCAGGGCTTTCAAGGGGATTTACTTCTTCTTTGAATCTGGCAGGAAAGGTGATTATCTGCTGTTATATGTATTTAGGACGGGTTGGTCCGATTTCAATGGCGATTGCATTTAGTTTTCGTGGAAATAAAATACTGGGCATACTTCCAGAGGAGCGGGTTACGGTTGGATAATAGTATGAATATCTGAAAGGAGGGATTTTGTTGAAATTAATGGGAAATAAGGATGAAAAGAAGACAAAGACAGTGGCAGTGCTTGGACTTGGAAAGTTTGGACGAAGTGTGGCGGAAGAACTTTCTAAGACTGGTGTGGAAGTAGTAGCGGTGGATATGGATGAAGATCGGGTGCGGGAAGTGTCAGGTTATGTTACTCATGCTGTACAGGCGGATATCTGTGAAGAGATGGCGATTAAATCGCTTGGGCTTGGAAATATGGATGTAGTAATAGTAGCGATGACCGGGAATATGGATGCAAGTGTAATGGCAATTTTAATGGCAAAGGAGGAACAAGCTCCTTATGTAATTGCAAAATCACAGGGGAATGTACAGTCGAAAGTGTTTATGAAGGTGGGAGCAGATCGGGTGATTGTGCCGGAAGAGGAAGCAGGAGTGCGGATTGCACGAAATGTTTCTTCTGGGAATTTTGTGGATTTTATTGAGCTTTCAGATCGGATACGGCTGTTGGAAACACCGATTAAACCGGAATGGGTTGGAAAATCTTTAAAGGAATTAAATCTGCGGAAGCATTATAAAGCAAATGTAGTAGCAATTCGGAAAGAAGGATGGCTGATGATGGATTTAGATCCAGATATGGCTTTGCCTAGTGGGATTACGCTTTTATTGGTCATGGATATGAAATATATTGATTTGCTTTCTTAAGTTTTTTGGAGGGTTTATTTTGTAAAGTTACATGCATTTCCAGCAGCGAATAGGATTAGCTTTGTTTCCTGACTATAGGAGGGTGAGCAGTTGTTTTTTATCCAGTTTTCAATTATTCCAACTGTTCCATATTGTACAAGCAAAGATATGGAATGTTTTTGTTCATCTGATAATGTATCCGGCAGCAGTGCAGTGATAACAGCATCAAAATTAGGATTAGAATCGATTGCTTTTTTTGCAGCCAGAGCTGTGTGATTAATATAACTGGCTGCCATTTCTTCTAGTACATCGTATTGGCTTCCATAATGATTATAAAATGTGGTGCGGTTGATTTTGGCTGTCTGGCATAGTTCTAAAATGGAAATATGCTGGATATCATATTTTTTTAATAATGTTAATAATGCTGTGTAGATTTTGTCTTTTGTTTGTGTTTTTCTTTTTTGTGTCATAGTTTCTCCCTATTTCAACACTTTTTATAGATTTGTCGGTTGTTAATTCGACAGGTGATGATATAATATAGATATTATTTTAGAAGAAAAGGAAAGAAATGTCAAATGGCAAAAAAATTAAAATTTAGATGTAAGAAAAAGCAAGTGATATGTATAGTAGTTATTTTTTTAGTGTTGTTGTTTGGGATTTGGAAATTTACCGAGAAGAAAGAAACTTTACACTATTCGAGAGAAACACATACAACTGTGACAAATGTAACAGAATATCGATCTGATGAAATTCTAATCGGGGTACAGCAAATTATGATAGGTACAAAGTGTGGAAGTTATAAGGAAGCGCTTGCGACATTAACAGCAATAAAGGAAGCTGGTTATGATGCTGTTGAATTAAATGATTTTATGATTCATCCGGCGGGATTAAGCGTAAAGCTGCTGACAAAATTTTCAGGGATGCCGGTAGGAAATGGAGGAAAGTTAGATTGGTCTGCATTGATAGAAGAAAGTGGTTTAAAAGTTTCTAGTTTTCATACATATTTAGATAGTATAGAAGCAAATCCTAAACAGGTAGCAGAGGAAGCATTGTGTTTTGGTACAAATACAGTTGTGATTACAGGTATGTATCGTTTTGATTACAGCAGCCTTGAGGAAGTAGAAAGACTGGCAGAACGGTTAAATGAAGCAGGAAAAGCATTAAGTGAATATGGAGTACGTTTATTGTATCATAATCATAATTGTGAACTGCAAAAGGTGAGTGAAGAAAAAACAGCTTATGATATTTTGATTGAAGAAACAGATGCAGCTTATGTAAATTTTGAATTTGACAGTTATTGGTTTGCAGATGGAGGTGCTAATGTAGAGAAAGTCATGGAAAAACTTGGAAATAGAATGAAGTTATGGCATATCAATGATCGTGGATGTACAAAAGCTGGACCATATATGACGCCGATATTAAGTCAAAATGCAACGGAATTGGGAAACGGAAATATGGATTTAGACGGATTAGCTGCGATAGCAAAGAAAAATGGAGTGGAAGCAGTTATTTTGGAAACGCATAAAAATTGGGTAGAGAAAAATCCGATAAAAAGCCTGAAAGTAAGTTCGGAATTTATGAAGCAACATTTTAAGTAAGTATGGAAGAGGATAGCGTTTTTTTAGTGGATGAATGTATTTTTTATATTTTTTATAAAATTTTGTGAAATTTTATAG
>CAJUGZ010000092.1 GCA_910585855.1 uncultured Lachnospiraceae bacterium
TCTATGCAGGGTATGCAAAAAAAGGGGCGTGTTTAGCCCGGATGATAGGGAAGAAACTATCTTATGGTTGGGAAAACCTTCCTTACACCCATTATGTTTCGGTTATGGTGAGGGCGAATTGCGCCCCGGTTCGGACGGTTGGATGAACCGAAATCAGAAACCCTAGACTTTCTTACCGTTTGGAGCGGAGCAGGCAAAGGACAGGAGCAAACCGCCTCTTGCGTCCGGTGAAAGCCAACCCACCCTTTCCGGCTGTGCTTCCCCAGCGAAAAACAATCTTTCCTCAAATCTTATATAGCAGCAATATCAACAGGTGTAAGTGTCCGATTCTCACTATTTTCCAAACTAGTGAGCAGTGCATAAGCCGTATCCAAAGCGGTAATTACATTTACTCCCGTTTCTATTGCATGCCGCCGAATTAAAAATCCATCTTTACTTCGCTCATATCCCTGAGCCGGAATATCAATTACTAAATCTAATTCATGGCTATAGATTAAATCCATTAAATTCGGCGACTCCTGTTCTAATTTATTGATTTTTACTGCATGAACACCATGTTTTTTTAAACACTCAGCCGTTCCAAGTGTAGCATAAATTGTATAGCCAAGTGCTTCAAACCGCTTTCCAACAGAAACCGCCTCTTCTTTTTCTTCATCATTTACCGTAAGCACCATTTTTTTATGTTTTGGAAGATTGATACCTGCTCCTAAAAATGCCTTATATAATGCTTCATTAAACTGCTTTGCAATTCCAAGGCACTCCCCAGTGGATTTCATCTCCGGTCCTAAATTAATATCTGCACCACGCAGTTTTTCAAAGGAAAATACCGGCATTTTAATTGCAATATAATCTGCATTTTTCTGGAGTCCCGGCTGATAGCCAAGTCCCTGAATGGTACTTCCAATAATTACTTTTGTTGCCAGTTTGACAATCGGTATCCCTGTTACCTTGCTGATATAAGGAACGGTACGGGAAGAGCGGGGATTGACTTCGATTACATAGACCTGATCCTGACAAACAATAAACTGAATATTAATCATTCCTTTTACATGCAGTGCCATTGCCAGTTTTTTTGTATATTCTTCTATGGTTTTGATTGCTGTTTTGCTGATATTTTGTGCTGGATAGACGGAGATACTATCCCCAGAATGAATCCCTGCCCGTTCAATATGTTCCATAATACCGGGAATTAAAATATCCGTTCCGTCACATACCGCATCTACCTCAATTTCTTTTCCTGCCAGATATTTATCTACTAAAATCGGATGTTCCTGTGCAATTCGATTGATAATACCAATAAATTCATGAATATCTTCATCATTGATTGCAATCCGCATCCCCTGCCCGCCTAATACATAAGAAGGGCGAACCAGCACAGGATAACCCAAATCATTTGCGGCACGAATGGCTTCTCCACAGGTAAATACCGTATGCCCTGCCGGTCTTGGTATCTGACATTCTTCTAAAATTCGATCAAATCGTTCTCTGTCTTCTGCTGCATCGACATCCTCTGCCTTTGTTCCAAGAATCGGAACTCCCATTTTCATCAGACTTTCCGTCAGTTTAATTGCTGTCTGCCCGCCAAATTGTACTACTGCTCCGTCAGGATGTTCTACCTCCACAATATTTTCTACATCTTCCGGTGTCAGCGGTTCAAAATATAATTTATCTGCAATATCAAAATCGGTACTGACTGTTTCTGGATTGTTATTGATAATAATGGTTTCATAGCCTTCCTGCCGAAATGCCCATGTACTGTGAACCGAACAATAATCAAATTCAATTCCCTGTCCGATCCGAATCGGTCCAGATCCTAAAACCAATACCTTTTTCTTTCCTTTTTCCACTTGCACTTCAGTTTCACTTCCAAAGCAGGAATAATAATATGGTGTTTCGGCAGCAAATTCAGCAGCACAGGTATCTACCATTTTAAAAGCAGCACGAATCTGGTATTGTTCTCTCTGTACTTTAATCTCTTTTTCTGTCTGATTGGTTAATTTTGCAATTACACTGTCTGGAAACTCCAAACGTTTTGCTTCTTCTAATAATTCTTTGGTAAGAGGTTCATTTTTTAAACGCTGTTCTAATTCTACTAAAACTGCAATTTTATCTAAAAACCAAATGTCAATTTTTGTAATTTCATGAATCATCTCATAGGAAATTCCTCTTCGTAATGCCTCTGCAATCACAAAGATTCTTCTATCATCCACACGATGCAGTGCTTTTTCTAATTCATTATCGGTTAAACGGCTAAAATCATAAGAAAGCAGACTGTCTACATGCTGCTCTAAAGAACGGATTGCTTTCATTAAAGCACCTTCAAAATTGGTACAAATACTCATGACTTCTCCGGTCGCTTTCATCTGTGTGGTTAGAGTTCGCTTTGCACTGATAAATTTATCAAATGGCAGTCTTGGAATTTTTACTACACAATAATCTAATGCCGGTTCAAAACTGGCATAGGTTTTTTTCGTAATTGCATTTTTAATTTCATCTAATGTATAGCCCAATGCAATTTTTGCCGCAACTTTTGCAATCGGATAGCCGGTTGCTTTTGAAGCAAGTGCAGAGGAACGGCTGACACGTGGATTGACTTCAATTACACAGTATTCAAAACTTGTCGGATGCAGAGCAAATTGGACATTGCAGCCTCCGGTAATTTTTAATTCATCAATAATATGCAGAGCAGAGGTTCGAAGCATCTGATATTCTTTATCTCCTAAAGTCTGAGATGGAGCAACTACAATACTATCGCCTGTATGCACACCTACCGGATCTAAATTTTCCATATTGCACACTGTGATACAGTTTCCGGCACTGTCACGCATTACTTCATATTCAATCTCCTTCCAGCCTGCAATACAGCGTTCTACCAAAACCTGCCCTACCCGGCTTAAACGCAGCCCATTTGCTAAAATTTCTACCAGTTCTTCTTCATTTTCCGCAATTCCTCCGCCGCTGCCTCCCAAGGTATAGGCAGGACGCAGTACAATCGGATAGCCAATTTCTTTAGCAAATGCAATTCCGTCCTCTACATTTTCCACTACCTGAGAGGCAGCTACTGGTTCTTTTATTTTTTCCATTGTTTTTTTAAATTCCAGACGATCTTCTGCTTTTTTTATGGTTTCCGGCGTAGTACCGATTAGCTGTACATCATGTTTTCTTAAAAATCCACTCTCTGCCAACTCCATTGCCAGATTTAATCCTGCCTGTCCACCTAGAGTTGGAAGGATACTGTCTGGTTTCTCTTTTTTTATAATCCGCTCTAATACAGATAATGTCAATGGTTCAATATAGACCATATCTGCAATATCTTTGTCTGTCATAATCGTTGCCGGATTGGAATTTACCAATACTACAGTAATGCCTTCTTCTTTTAAAGAACGGCATGCCTGTGTTCCAGCATAATCAAACTCGGCTGCCTGTCCGATTACAATCGGTCCTGAACCGATTACTAATACTTTTTCTATATCATAATTTCTGGACATCGTATAGTACCTCCTTTATCTAGGTGAGAAACAACCATCATATTTACAAAACGATCAAATAAAAAAGCAGTATCCTGCGGACCCGGGCAGGCTTCTGGATGAAATTGTACAGTAAAAATATCTTTTCCTAAATAACGAAGTCCTTCATTTGTTTTGTCATTGACATTGATAAAACTTGGTTCTGCTATATTGGGATCTATGGTGTCTTTATTAACCACATAGCCATGATTTTGAGAAGAAATATAGACACGTCCGGTTCTCAGATCTTGTACTGGATGATTTCCGCCACGATGCCCATATTTCATCTTATGAGTATCTGCTCCTGTGGCGAGTGCCATAAGCTGATGCCCTAAGCAAATCGCAAAAATCGGGATATCGGAGTCATATAATTTTTTGATTTCTTTTATAATAGATACACACTCCTTTGGATCACCCGGTCCATTGGAAAGCATAATACCGTCTGGATTTGCGGCAAAAATTTCCTCTGCTTTGGTTTCTGCCGGATAAATAATCACTTCACATCTCCTTTTCGTTAAAGAACGAACAATATTTTCTTTTGCTCCAAAATCTAACAATGCTACACGAAGCCCTTTACATTCTAAAAGAGTCTTTTCTTTACAGGTCACTTTTTTTACAACATCTTTACAAGTATAAGTTTTTATTTTTTCTTTTACTTCCTCAAAACAATAGTTTTCATTTGTTGTAATCATACCGTTCATCGTGCCTTTTTCCCTTAAAATTTTGGTCAAGGCTCTTGTATCAATACCGCAGATGCCCGGAATTTGATGTTTTTCTAAAATTGTTTGGATATTGTCTTCGCTTCTGAAATTGCTTGGAATTCTGGAAAGTTCCCTTACAATATATCCATCTGGCCATAAAGTTTTTGATTCCATATCCTTATAGCAAATACCATAGTTGCCAATAAGCGGATATGTCATAACTACTGCCTGTCCGGCATAAGAAGGATCGGTAAGGATTTCAAGATACCCTGTCATAGAGGTATTAAAGACGATTTCACTGATTACTTCACGTGTAGAACCAATACTGGTGCCGCTAAAAACAGTACCATCTTCTAGAATTAAAAAAGCTTTCATTGTTTCACCTGTCCCTTTCTTTTTTTGACTGACTTCTAGATTCATGCAAAAAAAAAAGCATAGGCTCATCTTTTGTCGGCTGATGCCTTAATTGGATGAATCGCTTTTCATACATAACTTTAATAAGAAGTTTTTCTTATTTTTCCTTAAATTGAAGCAATTCTATCACATTTTATTTTATTTGGCAAGAGAAATTTTTTTAATTCCAAAAAAATAAAAACTTATGTTTTCTCAGAAAGGACGCTGAAAGCGAAAGCAAGCCCGAAATAGACCTTCCTTCCGATTCCAGCGTCCCCCCTTTCAATTTACAGGTCAAGTGAAACACTCCAGAATTGGAAATTTCTTGCTGAATATAATTAAATTTTCTTAGCGCAGCTCTGCAATCCGGCTAATTCCTACATAAATTTCTGAAATTTTATACCATGTTCGAAAATCTACTACACCCGACTGCGGAAGCCCAAAAATAGACTGAAACTCCTTTACCGCCCTTTCTGTCATAGTACCAAATATACCATCTGCAGTAATACGTGGAATCGCACTATAGACATCTGCAATCGCATTTAATTGTTCCTGCATCTGGCGGACTTTCTCTCCTCTAGAACCCACTTTTAAATCTGTTCCGGGATAAGATGCTGGTATACCGGAAATTTGCTCTGCTGTATTTACATACATATCATCCCCATAATAATAGCGAATAATCTCAATCGGACTATACCCCTGATCTCCTAAACTCTTTGAGCCCCACTGGGTCAGCCTTATTCGAAAACCTATAAACAACGATAATATACAAAAATCGTTTTCTCTGTTTTATCATAGACAATCTTTTCTATAATAGTACGAATTGCCCTGTTTTTTTCCGCATTTGAAAAATATTCAGAAGTAAATAGCTCTCTTATATCAGAAATTTTCTCAAAACATTCGTTTTCTAAATTCTCCCCTCTCCTCCAATCTTTTTGCTCTTCTAGTTTCCTTTTTTCTTCTAAAAGCTGCTGTTTCTTTCTTTTATACTCTTCTAAAGTATCCACTCCTTCTGTATACGCAGTACAGATTCGTTCTTCTTTTCTTTTTAGCTTTCCTAGCTGTATGGAAATTAAATTATCAGTATCTTTTTGCAATCCTTTTTTTCCTGCAATTTTATTTCGTTCAAATTCCATATCTGTACCAATGGCTTCCTGTAAAGAATCCAAAACGGCAGATACTATTTTTTGTTCACTGATTCCATGCGAAACGGAACATAATTTTTTACTATAGCCACTACATTGAAAAAAAGAATGATTCTTATTTTTATTAAAAACTCTGTTATAAGACAGTGTTCTGCCGCAAGCAGAGCATTTTATCATTCCACTTAACCAATGCTGATAGGATGCAGACGAGCGTTTATTTTTAGAAAAATCTTCTGTCTGATAGCGTTTCTGTGCCTTCTCAAATAATTCCTCTGATAAAATGGCTAGATGATGTCCTTTTTTTATAATCCACTCCTCCTGTGCCTTTTTTTCCTTTGTTTCACCACATAAACAATTCCATCTGATATATCCCTTATAAACAGGATTCGCTTGTGTAAAATCCTACATAAAAGGGGAACGCTGAAATCGAACTGTAAATTTCCATACTTCTATCTTCTTCAAAATACAATATTTATACTTTTTGGCGACAATTCTGTTAGAAAAGACAAAAAGTAAACATTATAATCATTGAATATCCTATAAAAAATCTAATTACAAACCAGCAATAAGGAGGAACTTATGAACCAAAAAGAAAGAATGTTAAATGGTCTGCCTTATAAGGCATGGCTTGATGGTCTTGAAGAAGAACGAGAAGTCTGCAAACAGCTAATTTATGAATTTAATCTTTTGCCACCAAAAGAAAGAGTGCAAATTCCCGAATTGCTCAAAAAACTACTTGGAAAAACAGGGGAAAAAGTATGGATAGAACCGCCATTTCATTGTGACTATGGGTGGAATATTGAAGTAGGCAATAATTTTTTTGCAAATTATAACCTCACTATCCTTGATGTAGGAAAAGTCACAATCGGAGAAAATGCACAAATTGCACCCAATGTATCTATTTATACGGCAGGACACCCAATACATCCAGAAAGCCGTAATTCTGGTTATGAATATGGAATACCTATCACGATTGGCGATAACGTATGGATAGGCGGTAATGCTGTAATACTTCCGGGAGTAACGATTGGGAACAATGTCGTAATTGGAGCAGGAAGTATTGTATCAAAAGATATTCCCGACAATGTAATTGCAGCAGGTAATCCTTGCAAGATTATCCGTGAAATAACAGAAGAAGATAGAATTTACTACTTCAAGAAAAAAAAGTTTGATACAGAATCTTGGACTGATATGGAGAAAAACAAAATATGAGGATTGAACATATCGCAATATATGTAAACGATTTAGAACGGGCAAAAAATTTCTTTACACATTATTCCCATGCAGCAGCAGGAGAAAAATACCATAATCAAAAAGAATGTGGAAAAAAAGTCTGCAAAAAATCAGCACTTAACACTACAACAAACATTTTACTATTTATTATAATTTTTTCGTTCTGAAGTACACAGCCGAAAGCGCAAACGGGCTCGGAACAGCACTCCCTTTGGCTTTCGGCATCCTCCCCCAAAAACCCTATCAAAAAAATTCTATTATAACAGATGACCGCTTATTCCCCAATTTTCAATACCATGATAAGTGATATAAATATTTCTCTCTGGAATTTCTAATTCTTCATTTAAAATATGTGTAATTTCCTGTGTCATATTTTCACAGTCTTCTGATCGAGCATTTCCATATAGACTTACTGATACATAAGCACCTTTCTCCAATTTTTTTCCTGCCAGAAATAAATCATACTGATCGGAAAATCCCACCATAAGATAACTTTCCGGCTTATGCAAAAGAGAAATTGCCTGACCAAATCGTGTTTTAATTACTTCTTTCTTTTCTTCTAAAACAACTCCTGTAATTTTTGAATCAATAAATGGCATTTTTTTGCCCTCCTTTTTCTTAATTATTTTATTTTTTCTTCTCACTTCCCACTTGCCATCCCATCCATTCCCTGCTATACTTCTATAGAACCACAAAATTTATTAAGGAGGTTTTTCTTTGAACGAAAATAGCATTATCAGCGTGTTAATCGGACTAGTCGGTGTCTGTGAAACCAACCCAAAAACAGAGTATACCGATTCTCTAGTTATAAAAGCACTGGCATTTCCACTTATTTATCCAAATTTGGATAAACCTTTAACTCAGGAAATCATCGATGAAATCCGTGCAGAAAAAAATACGCTGTCCCCAAACTGTGCAGCATGCACCTCTCCATGCGGCAATACTTCCGACTATGATATGACCCAAATTGATCAAGCAGAAGATGATATCCGCAATGCCAAACGCCAGATTCTATCGGAACTTCAAACACTTGCTTTTTCTATCTACAACAGACAAAATCCCTCTTCTAAATTAGAATCAGAAATTTCTTTTCTTTATAAAGCCCTTTCTTTCCTTCGCTCTGACAGAGAGAAAGACGTTTTTTTTGAACTTCTAGAAGAAGTGAAAAACCAAAATAAAAAATTTTTTAACCAGAAAGGAATTTAAAAATGTATAAAAATATTGAAAAACATACTCCTCTGCAATTAAAAGATCAAATTTCCTACCAATCCGGGCAGGTAGTCAGCAAAACACTTGTGCAGAATGAAAAAGTCAGCATGACATTATTTTCTTTTGACAAAGGAGAAGAAATTTCTACTCATGCTTCCGGCGGAGATGCAATGGTAACGGTTTTAGAAGGAACAGGTCGGTTTACCGTTGGAGATCATATATTTCTTTTAAAAGAAAACGATACCTTAATTATGCCAAAAGATATTCCACACGCTGTATATGGAGAAGAAAAATTTAAAATGCAGCTTACGGTTTCTTTCTAACTGTGCGGTTGGACGCTCCAAAGAGCATCCAACCAGATTCTCACATTCGCTGAAAAAACAATACCATATCTCTAATCTTTCTTTTTATTTAACAGTTTTTCTATTGAAACAAGTTTTACACAAAGAACAAATATTTTAGTTGCCATAACCATTTCTTCCGGTGTCGGGAAAGACGGAGCAATTCGAATATTAGAATCTTTTGGATCTTTTCCATAAGGATACGTAGCACCTGCACCAGTCAAAACCAATCCCAAGTCTTTGCACTTTGCAACAATCTCTTTTGCACAACCCGGCATTGCATCAAAAGAAATAAAATATCCTCCTCTTGGCTTTGTCCAACTTCCAATCCCAAGTCCGGTAAGCTCCGACTCTAAAATATTTAATACCGCTTCAAACTTTGGACGAAGAAGAGCAGCATGTTTTTTCATATGTGCATTTAAACCATCTATATTTTTAAAAAATCTTACATGCCGCAGTTGATTAATCTTATCATGCCCGATAATCTGCGTAGTCATAAATTTTTTAATATATTCCATATTTTCAAGAGAAGTTGCGATTGCTGATACTCCAGAACCCGGAAAACTTACCTTTGAAGTAGAAGCAAAAACATAAACCATATTTGGATTTCCTGCCTTTTCACACTCTTCTAAAATATTTGGAATTTTATCCTGAATATCCTCAAATAAATGATGAATACAATAAGCATTATCCCAAAAAATACGAAAATCTTCTGCTTTTGGTTTTAAATTTGCAAACCGTCTGACCACCTCATCCGAATATGTAATACCTGTCGGATTGGAATATTTCGGCACACACCAAATTCCTTTTACCGCATCATCCTGATTTACATACTGTTCTACTAAATCCATATCTGGTCCGTCTTCTCTAAGCGGAATATTAATCATCTCAATTCCAAATAATTCCGTAATCCTAAAATGTCTGTCATATCCCGGAACCGGACATAAAAACTTTACTTTATCCAATTTGCACCAAGGCGTTGAACCGTTTACTCCCATTACCATAGAACGCATAACCGTATCATACATAATATTCAGACTGGAATTTCCACATACAATCACATTCGGTTTTTTTACTTCCATCATATCTGCCAAAAGCTGCCGACATTCTCCTATTCCATCCCAATCTCCATAATTTCTGGTATCATTTCCCAACAAAGTATTCATATCCGATTGTCCGTTTATTACATCCAACATTGGCATAGAAATCGCTAACTGTGACGCTCCGGGCTTTCCTCTTGCCATATTGAAAGAAAGTCCCTTTGCCTCTTCTGTCTTAAACTCCTCTTCTAAACCTGCCTTTAATGCCAAAAGCTCCTCCTGACTCATATCCACATATGCTTTCATTTTACTATCTTTCCTTTCCACATATTTTTATTTTTCCCTCAATATATATTTCCTAACAAGTCCATGATATCAGCAACATCTGTAACATCAGTTATTTTACTTTATTTTTTTCCTTTTTTCAACTAAAAATTTACCTCTATTTATTTTTATTGGAAGGAGGACGCCAGATTCGAAAACTATGGTCCGCCTGCTGTTCCAATTTTCCAAAAAGTAAGAAGTTCTAGACTTCTGCCTTTCCATTCCTCCAACCGGACAGACCGGAGCGCAATTCGCCCTCACCACAACCAAAACAAAACGAGTGTAAGGAAAGATTTTATCAACCACAAAACATCCGCTTCTCTATTATCCGGGCTAAACACGCTCCTTTTTTTTCACACACTGCATGGAAGCAGTATGTGAAAAAAATCTTAGGTTTTTGAGCAGAAGTCAAGAACTTCTAACTTTTCTCCAAAGTCACTGCAGGCGGACCATAGTTTTCGAATCTGGCTGTTTCTTGACCCCGAAGCAAAAAAAAATCTCATCCAAACTAATCCAAACTTTTATACTTCATAAGAATTTTTTAAAATTTCTGCCGTGATCCAACCAACAGCCAGAGGCGGTTTGCTCCTTTCCTTTGTCTGCGACTTCGGAGAACGGTTAGAAAGTCTGGCTTCTGTGGAAATACCTAGAATTTTTTGCATATCCTGCTTCCATGCAGGGTATGCAAAAAAAGGGGCGTGTTTAGCCCGGAGAATAGAGAAGAAAATGTTTTATGGCTGATAAAATTGTTCCTTACACTAGTTTTGTTTTGGCTGTGGTGAGGGCGAATTGCGCCCCGGTTCGGACGGTTGGATGTGCCTGAATACAGAAGCCATAGACTTTCTTAGCGTTCGGAGCGGAGCAATCAAAGGAAAGGAGCAAACCGCCTCTGGCGTCCGGTGAAAGCACCCCCTTGCAGCATCCTATCTACAAAAACCTAATTAAAATTATCTCTGTTTATTTTTATTGGAAAAAGAACGCCGAATCGAAAAAAGGACGCTGAACCCAAACCTTCCTTTGGATTTCGGTGTCCCCTATACGACAAAAACTCATAATTTATTATTATGCTTATTATTACTCCATCATTCTGCAGAATATAAGCAATCGACCGCTTTTCAAACCGCTTTCCCCTAGCCGTCCGAAATCCCAACTGATTTAAATAAGATGCAATATCCGCAATCGGCATCTCCTCCTGCACATATTTTTGAAATATCATTCGAACAACTGCTGCCTCTTCCTCTACAATTACAGGAACGGCTCTATGATAAGGAATTCTATATCCAAAAGGCGGTGAAGCCTGAAAATTCCCCCGCATAGCATTTTCACTCATCCCACGAAATACCTCTCCAGACAATCGGATCGAATAATATTCATCCATCCATTCAATCATTCGTTCCACCAATGTTCCAAACGGTCCATCGATCAAAGGCTCTGACACACTAACTACTGATACTCGATCCCGTTTTAACATAGACTTATAAACAATCGATTCCTCCTGATTTCTGGCAAACCGAGAAAATTTCCAAACCAAAATCAAATCAAATGGGTGCTCCGCTGATTTCGCCAGCGCAATCATCTGCTGAAATACTGGACGCTTCTCCGCTTTCTTCCCAGAAACCCCACCCTCCTCTAAAAATATCCCCATTTCAGGAATTATAATATGATTCTTCTCTGCATACTCCAAAATCAAACGTTTCTGCGCATCAGGCGATAATTCTTCCTGCTTTTCAGTAGATACCCGAATATAAACAGCCGCTGTCAAAACTCTTTCTCCCATCATTCCCTACCTTCCCAAAACAAGAATATCAAAAATAATATCAACTCAGAAACCCAAAATCTGTTGTCCTATCCTCTATAGGTTTTTGAAATAAGGTCATCCATTCCGGGCACTTACTGCGCTGTCCGTCACAATACTGTGTCAGAATAGGCTGCTTTACATCTGGTCGTGACAAATACTGATCAAAAATTTCATCCACTACCTCTGAAATACTGTCAAAAATATTCCGCTCTGGAATCCACTTATGATCAAACGCCGTTGAAGATGTTATGGTAAAATCAAACATCTTATTCCGATACCACTCCGTATAAACCCGATTCATAGTAAAAGACATAATCGCAAGCACATTTGCCACAATCGTAGCCCGAGGCCAAGTTGCATAAATCTCAGAAGAAGCCACATTTTTTATATAATCCCTATATGGCACATAATAATTCTGCGCCGTAGAATCTGTAGGCACTCCATTGTGAACCACCACTGTTTCTGGCACTACAACTCGACTTAACACAATCTCTCCGGGTTCTCCCACTGGTTTAATCTCTGCCTCTGCAATCTTAGGCGGATAATCTCCATACAAAGTATGTGCCGGAATTACAATATTCTGCCCCCCATTTTGTGCTGTCACCGGATTTAAACGAACCGGCTGTACAGAAGTTGTATCCTGTAAAATCTCTGTACCTGATACATCAAACGGCTCATAGCCTTCGGCAAGTACCTGTACCGTATATTCCGAATAAGGCTGCTCAATCCCGGGATTTAAACTTAATTCAATCGGCGGTGTCGGAAGAGAAATCATTTCCGTCCGTCCCGAATCATTTGTTGTCAGCCGTTCAATAATGCTATCCGGCTCTCCTGTATAAGAAATCGTAACCGTTGCTCCGGCAACCGGACGATTCATGGCTGTTGTAACTACCTGAAGATTTCCTCTAGAACTTCCTTCCTGTAATGCTTTTAAAGTAGGCCGCATAAAAAATAAAACCCTCAAAAATAATTTACTATCATTATATGCCAAAGTCTTAAAACAGATAACACCGATCCCATGCATTTCCTAGCCCTAACATTTCCAATTCTCCAATTCCTCCCGAAGTACCAAAAGCAATTCTTCCTCTGGAACTTTTCGAATAATTTCTCCCTTTTTTATCAAAAGTCCCTCTCCATTCCCTCCGGCAATCCCCAGATCCGCTTCCTTCGCCTCTCCCGGTCCGTTTACTGCACATCCCATTACAGCAACCTTAATATCCAGATCAAACTCTTCCACCATTGTTTCCACCTGATTTGCCAACCCAATCAAATCAATCCTTGTTCTGCCGCAGGTCGGACAGGATACTACCTCAATTCCTCCTTTTCGAAGCCCCAATGTACGAAGAATCAGTTTTGCCGATTTAATCTCTTCCACCGGATCACCCGTTAGAGAAACCCGAATCGTATCTCCGATTCCCTGTCCCAAAATCAATCCCAACCCTACAGCCGACTTGATATTACCAGAGTATACCGTACCTGATTCTGTAATCCCCACATGAAGCGGATAATCAATCTGTTTTTCTATTAACTGATGTGCCTTTACACACATCAAAACATCCGACGATTTAATACTAACCACCAAATTAGTATAGCCAAGATCTTCTATCATGTGTACTTTATCCAATGCACTTTCTACAATCCCCTCTGCTGTAACACCATGATATTTTTCTAAAAGATGCCTTTCCAATGAACCGCTGTTTACACCAATTCGAATGGGAATCCCCCTTTCCTTTGCTGCATCCACCACAATTTTTACTTTATCTAATCCACCAATATTGCCCGGATTAATCCGAATTTTATCCGCTCCATGCTCGATCGCCGCAACCGCCATCTTATAGTCAAAATGTATATCTGCCACCAAAGGAATCCGAATCTGTTTTTGAATCTCTTCTATTGCCTGTGCTGCCTCCCATGTCGGAACAGTACAGCGCACAATATCACATCCCACTGCTTCTAAACGATGAATCTGTGCCACCGTTTCCTTTATATCCTCCGTTTTTGTATTAGTCATGGACTGAATCAATACCGGATTTCCTCCACCAATCACTCTATCTCCAATTTTTACTACTCTTGTATTCTGACGCACAATTATGCTCCTTTCTTCTTATTCCTCTTTATTTACTTTAATTAGGCTTTTGGACATGGGATACCTCCGGAAAGAACTTATTTTCACCGGACGCCAGAGGCGGTTTGCTTCTGTCCTTTGCCTGCTCCGCTCCAAACGGTAAGAAAGTCTAGGACTTCTGATTTCGGTTCATCCAACCGGACGAACCGGGGCGCAATTCGCCCTCACTTCAACCGAAACGAAACGGATGTAAGGAAAGATTTTGCCAACCATAAGACAGTTTCTTCCCTATCATCTGGGCTAAACACGCCCCTTTTTTTGCATACCCTGCATAGAAGCAGGATATGCA
>CAJUGZ010000093.1 GCA_910585855.1 uncultured Lachnospiraceae bacterium
GCAGAAGTCTTAGAACTTCTTACTTTTTGGAAACGTGGAACAGCAGGCGGTTCACCATTTTCGAATCTGGCGTCCTCATTTAAAACTTTTCATAACCTGTTTTTTATTTTTATAGCAGGAAGAGTCAGACATAAGATGGAAGAAAAAATATTGGGACAGGAAGATTGTAAGAAAATTGTAAGTAAAAACCAATAATTTCCGTCACTCAGAAAAGGAATTATAAGGTATAATAGAAATTACTCAAAAGGGGTATATCTGACAGAGTTATGGTGATGAAAAAAATAAGATACAGTAGATAGGAGAAGGTGGATGAAAAAGCAGTTATTTTCTACATTGGTAGTATCTGGTGCAATTATGGTGACAACGGCACTTCCTGCAAAGGCGGAAACTGGCTGGGTTACGGCAAATGGCAATACATATTATTATGATGCATCTGGTTCAATGTGTAAGGGATTGACACAAATTAATGAAGAGTACTATTATTTTAACGGTAGCGGTGTGATGCAGACAGGTGTTTTGATTCTGGATAAACATATCTTTTATTTTAATGAAGCAGGTGTAATGCAGATTGGAGATACCATTCTTCCAGATGGAGTAATGTATCACTTTGATCCAAATGGTGCTTTGACAGTGGAAACGCCGGGATGGCAGACAATAAATGGTTCTTCTTACTATTTTAGAACCACAAATGAAGTGGAAACCGGCTGGAAAAAGGTTAATGATTCCTATGTCAATGATATTGGAGAGCGAATGGAAGGCGTAATTGCCAGAGGAATTGATGTATCACGCTATCAGGGACAGATTGATTGGAAGGCAGTGGCAGCGGATGATGTTTCATTTGCCTTTATTCGAGTGGGCAGTGTAAAGTATGGAGTGGATGCCTATTATGATGCCAATATGCGTGCGGCAAATGCAGCAGGAATTAAAAGCGGAATTTATGTATATTCTTATGCTACAACACCGGAAGAAGCCGTAGCGGAGGCAGATTTTGTATTATCCAATATTAAAAATTATCAGATTGGTTTTCCTATTGCGATTGACGTGGAAGACAGTGTACATAAATCATTAAGTCCGCAGCAGCTTTCTGCGGTAGTAAAGGCATTTTGTGATCGAATCGAAGAGTATGGCTATCAGCCGATTTTATATTCCAGTACAAACTGGTATCGCAAATCGTTTGATATGTCAATGCTTTCTAATGTAAGAAAATGGGTGGCACAGTATTATCACTACTGTGCGATTGATACAAGAGATGTATGGCAGGCAACCAGTTCAGCTACGATTAATGGAATTTCTGGAAGGGTAGATTTAAATTATTTATATACGGATTTTTCCTCTATGATTCCAGAAAACGGATGGGTTGTAAGAGCAGGAAACTGGTTTTATTTTAAGGATTATAGAAAACAGATTGGTTGGCTGTTAGACGGAAATACCTATTATTTTTTAAACTATAAAGGAGCAATGCAGACCGGCTGGCTGCTTTATAATAATAAGTATTACTATTTAAATCAAAGCGGAGCGATGCAGACTGGCTGGACTACTATAGACAAAAAGCGTTATTATATGGATGCAAACGGAGTGATGCAGACTGGCTGGAAGCTGATTCAGGGAGATTATTACTATTTTGCGATTGACGGAGTAATGCAGACCGGCTGGTTTTTAGACGGAAAAAATTGGTATTATTTAAAAGAAAACGGAGCGATGGCAACCGGGTTTACTACAGTGGATGATACGACTTATTATCTGGATGCAGACGGGGTGATGCAGGTAGGCTGGCAGATGGTCGGCAATCAGAAATACTATTTTACAGCAGACGGAGCAATGCAGAGAGGCTGGCTGAATTATAATAATCAGCGGTATTATCTGGATGAAAGCGGAGCAATGCAAACAGGCTGGTATCAGTTAGGCAAGGATTGGTATTACTTTAATGAAAGCGGTGTAATGCAGAAAGGATTTATTACTGTAGAAGATGAAACCTATTATCTGGATGCAAACGGAGTGATGCAGACCGGCTATCAAACGCTGTCTGGTCATCGATATTATTTTAAAGAAAATGGTGCAATGGCAGTAGGATTTACTAGTATCGGTCAGAAAAAATACTATTTTGATGAAAATGGTTATCTTTCTACTGGCTGGCAGGAGGTAGAGGGGCACTGGTACTTTATGCAGAACGACGGTTCTGTTACTACAGGCTGGTATCAGGAACTGGGAAAAAATTACTATTTCCTAGGGGATGGTCAGATGGTAAAGGGGTGGTATCAAGTAGGAAAAGAATGGTACTACTTTAATGAAGACGGTGTAAGACATGTAGGATGGCTGCAGCTAAAAGAAAAGTGGTATTATTGTTCTTTAGAAGGTATCATGCAGACCGGAATGACAAAAATTGCACAAAACTATTACTATTTTGATACAAACGGAGTGATGCAGACCGGCTGGATCGATCATTCAAACAACAGATATTATTTTAATGAAAGCGGAATACGTCAGAGTGGCTGGATTACCTTAAATGAAAAGAAATATTATCTGGATGCAGATGGAAAGATGCAGACAAACTGGATCACATTGGACGGAAAGACCTATTATTTTGGCAGTGACGGCATTATGCGAACCGGCTGGCAGCAAATCGACGGGGAACGGTACTATTTTGATACAGACGGGATACGTCAAAGCGGCTGGATTACATTGGAAGAGAAGCGGTATTATTTGAATACAGATGGAAAGATGCAGACAGATTGGAGGACGCTGGACGAAAAGGTATATTATTTTGGAAGCGATGGTATCATGCGAACCGAATGGGAGCAAATCGGGGAAAGTCGATATTATTTTGGAACGGACGGAATACGCCAGAGCGGTTGGATTCAAATAGAAGAAGAGTGGTATCTGCTGGATGCAGAAGGTGTGATGCAGACTGGCTGGGTAAAAAATACAGAAGGGCAGTGGCAGTATCTTTCAGCAGATGGAGTACGTCAGAGCGGCTGGGTACAGGATGGAAATAGTTGGTATTATATGGACGTAAACGGAATGATGCAGACTGGTTGGGTAAAAGTAGCACTGGATTGGTATTATATGGATGCCGACGGCAGAATGATTGCAGGAACAAAAAGAGAGATTGATGGAGTAGTGTATACCTTTGCTGCGGATGGACATTTGCTGCAGTAAAGATTTTTCGGGGGAGGACGCTAAAATCCAAAGGAAGGTTCACTCCGAACCCGGAATAGACCTTCCTTTCGATTTCAGCGTCCCCCTCTGAATCATAGTCTTTTTAAATTTTGGCTAGATTAAAGGCAGATAAGAGGATGTTTTTTTATAGTAAGTTTTGGCATAGCGGTACATTTTTAGCGTGTATTCGCCAAATTCTTCTCCTAAAGCGATTTTATATTCTGCCCAGAGAGCCCATAGAAATCCAGAGAGTGCAATATAGGAATAGTAACGGAAGGTTTCCTGCAAAACAGGAGGACGTCCTAAATAGGATTTTAGTAGGCGGTCGGTTTGGTCTTCGTCATAATAGGCATAGATAGCAAACATTGCCGGATCAATCAGAGGATCTGCCATTCCGGCATATTCCCAGTCAATCAGGCGGATACTGTTGTCGGAGAGAATTAAAAAGTTTGCAAATACACTGTCAATATGTGCTAAAACTTTTGGAATATTTAGGTTGTCAAGCCAGTCTAATAAAATTTGCATATTGGGATGTACTTCGTTGTAATCTTCAAATTGAATAGCATGGTGCTGGTTGCAGAGTGTTTCATAGAACTGAATCCGTTCCCTTAAATCAAAGGAGTGTGCGACTTGGATGCCGGATTGATGAAATTTGGATAATACTTTCATACAGGCATCCACTTCTGCATTATTTTCGGGGTCGCAGTTTCTGGAATCTTTATAGTAGCGGGATATTTTATATCCGGTTTTTCCGTCAAAATGAATAATTGTATCGGATAAATGTAAATCTTTTATTGCTTCATATACGGTTTTTTCTTGGCAGCGGTTGATTAGTTCTTCCGTTCCCGGTCCGGGAACACGAAAAATATAGTCTTTTTGATCAACTGTAAATAAAAAGGATTTATTTGTCATGCCGGATTTTAGACAGCGGATTCCCGTAATCTGGCTTTCTGGAATTTGAAAAATAGAAGCAATATGTTCTAAAGCCTCATTTTCGGAATGATTTTGGTATTTGATGTCAAACTGGCGCAGCTCTTCTAAATTTTCAAATTCGTATACTGTATTTTCCGGTTGTTTATACAGATACATAATAAGAGAATTTAGGTTATGGATTAGGATATGTTCCCAATAAAAATTTTCTGTGCCGGGACGATGGTAGAATTCCTCCAGCAGAGGGACAAATTTTTGGGAGAAGGTACGGTCAAAGTAGACAGGACCATACATAACATAAGAATCGCATCCGCCGATATTGATCTGAGTGATTCTTCCTTTTTTATCTTCTTTTAGACACCATTCGGAAGTTTTTCCGTTCATATAGACACTGCTGTACCAGCTTTCCGGTTCATAGGCATGAAAAATATTTTCCTTCATCCAATGATCGGAAGAAAGGATATAAGTGTTGTCTAAGAGATGGCGGCAGTGGTACAAGGTTGCAAGTGTATTTTTTTTAGAATATTCCGGGTTATAGATAAGTTTGACGTTGTATTTGTCGATTAGATAATCAAATTTTTCTTTTAGATAGCCTACCATAATTGTGATATTGTAGATGCCTGCTTGATGAAGCTGCTTGATTTGGCGTTCGATCATACGTTCTCCAAATACTTCTAATAAGCCCTTTGGCATTTCAAAGGTAAGGGGAACAAAGCGAGAACCAAATCCTGCTGCAATAATTATTGCATTGGTGACACGAAATTCATCCAATTTTTGCATCCCTTTTTTGGTAAGATGATATTGAGAAGCGGTTTGTATAAGATAGCCTGCTTCTATTGCATTTTTTACGCATTTATTGGTATTGCCCAATGAAATATTTAATTCTTTTGCTAAGAGACGCTGGGTGATAACCGAATTGGACTGTACACTGCGAAGTAAAAGTGGTAATGTATTCATAATCCTAATAGACACAAACTTCCCTTTTTAATGGAAGGTGTCGTCCTCCTTTCATTATTGACAAACAAATTGCCATGATTTAAAATAAACTTATATTTAGTATCATGTTGTTCATAAAATATATTTTTTGAAATTATGTGAACATTATATACAAAAACAGGAGAATAGTCAAGAGATGGGTTAAGGATAGTCAGAAAATTGCCGATAACCTAAAAAGGAGATTGTACGATAAAGAGAAGTATGTGCTATGGGATGAAAATTAGGAAAGGATTTGGGATAGGAGAGTGAAGTATGAGAAGACAAAAAGTATTGGGCAGATTTTTAACATTTTGTCTAATGATGTTATGTATGTTTGGACTATTCGGACAAAGTGCAGAAGTTTGTCAGGCAAGAGAGCGACTGATTGATATAGAGGGAGAATTTATCGGAAGAGATGACGGAGAGGAAGAACTGGTAAAGGAATTTAATATCGGAGCAAGAATCGAACCGGAATATTTTGAGATAAAGGCATTGATTTTAGATACAGATACATATGATGTAGAAGAAGTGATTTTAGATCCAGATGATTATACTGTATCACCAAGATATATGCAGTCTGAGCGTCAGCAGGTTACAGTCCGCTATCGCTTTAATGGAACAACAAAAACACTGACTTTTACAATTAAAACACCAGAGGATACAAAATTAATAGAAAAAAGAGAATTGGTGTCAATTACAGCAAAATATGACGGGCAGTCATTATCTGTTGGATCGACAATCGACAGAAGAGATGTAGTGGTAACGGCACGGTTTAAGACCAGCTATAAGACAGGAAAAACTTCTACAGTAGATGAAGAACTGACAGAAAGAGATCCTTGGACGATGTCTAATAATGTAATTGAAGATGGTATAAATAATATCGTAATCAGTTATACTTATACTGATACTTCTGGAGAGCGTTCCAAAACTTATCGAAAAACAACAACGATTTCTGTAAATAGTGCTACGGTGGATGGTGACTGGATTAAAGAAGGAAATTCCTGGCGATTCCGTTATGAGGATGATACTTATAAAGTAGGCGGATGGCAGGAAACTCGTGGTAAATGGTACTATCTGGACGAATATGGCTATATGATAAGCAATCAGTTTATGGAATTAGATGAGGTTACTTATCTGTTTGGCGGCAGCGGGGCAATGGCAACCGGATGGGCAAAGTTTAAAGATCAATGGTATTATTTTGATGATAACGGAGCTTTACAGAAAGATGGCTGGTTTTTTATTGATGGTAAATGGTACTATCTAAAAGAAACAGGTGCAATGGAAACAGGTTGGAAATTTGATAAGGGAAAATGGTACTATCTAGATAAAGAAAATGGGGATATGACAACTGGTTGGGTATTTGACAATGTAACTTGGTACTATATGGATAAAGATGGAGTTTTAATGGAAAGCTGCTGGATTAAGTCAAATAATAAGTGGTACTATTTAGATGTAGGCGGAGCAATGAGAGTAAATACTTGGATTGGAAATTATTATGTAGATCGAACCGGAGCTTGGACAGATACAAAACAGTAAAAAAGATTACTTTTTCTTTCATAAAAAATAAGGATAGCTGTAAAACAGATATCCTTATTTTTATGCACACACTGAAGGGGACGCCGGAATAGACCTTTCTTTCCATTCCGGCGTCCCCCTCCTAATTTATCTGTCAGATTACATTTTGCTCATTGTTTTTAGCGGGATTGCCAGTTAGGAATCCACGCACCGTTGCTGTCTACATAATAGTCATCAATAAATGTATTGGCTGCCATTACGCCATTTTCATTAAAGTAGTACCAGACATCTTTGATTTGCTGCCAGCCGGAAAGCATTTCACCGGATTTATCCATATAGTACCATTTTCCTTTGTCTTGAAGCCATCCGGTATGCATGGTATAATCTTCATTCATATAGTACCATTTTCCACCTGTAAAAATCCATCCAGAGGAACGAACTCCGGATCCGCCGAAATAGTACCATTTATTATCGTGAAAAGCCCAATAATTTGTGACCATGGCACAGTCATTGTCAAAGTAGTAGACGGTAGAATCAATTTCTTTCCAGCCTTTTTCTGCTTCAAAATCGTCTTCGTCAAAGTAGTACCAACGATTTTTATAAAGCTGCCAGCCGGATACTAAGTAGCCGTCTTCATCAAACAGATAGGTATCACCGTCGATTTTATACAGACCGTCTTTTAGCATAGCACCGTCTTCACCGATCATATACCATCTGCCTTTTTTATCTACTTCGAAGTCAGGATATTTTACTTCGCCGATGCCACGCAGCTTAAATGTATCTGATTTTTGAGTACCTTTGTAAGTATAGGTTACTTCTACGCTGCGAAGTCCTTTGATTACTGTATTGGTGGAAAGGTCATATTGACTGGGACTTAAAATTCTTTCGTCTTCATAAATATCACCGTCATCGTTAATGCGGAATGTTGCGGTAACAACCAGTTTTTCTGTGTCGATAGGATCACCGGTGGTTGCTTCCGGGATATCTTGTTTATCACCGTTTTTTTCGTCGTAGTCGTCATAGACGGCCTCAATGCGAACCAGCTTAATGCTGTTTTTTGCCTTTGCAGGCAGTGCTGCCAGTGAGAGGAAAGAAGAAGCGATAAGAAATGTGGTTAATGTTTTGAAATTGTGTTTCCTGAAATTGCCTTTCATAGTAAAACCCCCTTTTGTCGTAATTTTATGGAGCATCTGTCAAAAAGAACCTGTCAGATATAAGAGTAGTGTAACACAAATATAGGAAGAATATCAATTAAATAAAGCTAAAATTTACATTTGTCCTATTTTGTGATAAAATGGGACAAACACTATAAACTTTGCAATCGAGGGAATAAGCTATGTTGAAAAAAATAGTAATAGACAAAAAACTGTGGTCAAGACGTACCTTTTTGATTTTATATGATATCGCTGCAATTACAGCGGCGGGGCTGTTGGCTCTGCTGGCTCGGTTTAATTTTTATTATTATGATATAGAATTAAAATATTTGGATGAATTGTGGCGGTATATGCCAATTAATATTGTACTGACACTTTTGATTTTTTATGGTTTTCGCATGTATCACAGCCTTTGGGCATATGCCGGAATGACAGAGATGCAAAATATTGTATCTGCTTGTATTTTATCTTCTATTGCACAGATGATAGGGATTTTAATTACGGGAGGACGTATGCCACGCAGTTATTATCCTTTATATGGAATATTTTTGCTTTTAATGACATTGATGAGCCGGTTTATGTATCGTTTGATTCGTGTAAAACGAAATCAGTATCGAGCAAGGAAAAGTGGAAATATTCAAAATATTATGATTATTGGCGCAGGAGAAGCAGGGAACAGTATTATTAAGGAAATTGTTACCAGCCGATATTTGACCAGCAATGCAAAATGTGTCATTGATGACAATTTTGATAAAATAGGAAAATTTATCCATGGTGTCAAGGTTGTGGGAAATCGGGAATATATTATAGAAGCAGCCAAAATTTATGCGATTAATCAAATTATTATAGCCATTCCTTCTGCACGAAAGTCAGAAATTAAAGATATTATTATGATCTGTAAAGAAACAGGGTGTGATATTAAGATTCTTCCGGGAATTTATCAGATGGTAAAAGGGGATGTGACAGTCAATCAGCTTCGGGATGTGGCGGTGGAGGATTTGCTTGGAAGAGAGCCGGTGGAAGTTGATATAGAATCGATTATGGGCTATGTGACAAATCAGGTGATTTTAGTAACCGGCGGCGGCGGATCGATTGGAAGTGAGTTGTGCAGACAGATTGCAGGGCATAACCCAAAACAGTTGATTATTGTAGATTTTTATGAAAATAATGCCTATGAGATTCAGCAGGAGCTGATTCGAAAATATCCGAAGTTAGATCTGGTGGTTTTGATTGCTTCAGTAAGAAATACTAATCGCATGAATATGATTATGAAGACTTATCATCCGGCGATTGTCTATCATGCAGCAGCACATAAGCATGTGCCTTTGATGGAAGAAAGTCCAAATGAAGCAGTAAAAAATAATGTATTTGGAACGATGAAGACGGCATTGGCAGCGGCACAAAATGGGGTAAAGCGTTTTGTAATGATTTCTACCGATAAGGCGGTAAATCCTACCAATATTATGGGAGCAACAAAGCGGATTTGTGAGATGATGATTCAGAGTTTTAATCGGCAGTATGCAACGGAGTTTGTGGCGGTTCGGTTTGGCAATGTATTAGGGAGCAACGGCAGTGTAATTCCTTTGTTTCGCAAGCAGATAGAAGAGGGTGGACCGGTAACAGTGACGCATCCAGAGATTGTACGTTATTTTATGACAATTCCAGAAGCGATTTCTCTTGTACTGCAGGCGGGAGCTTATGCAAAAGGCGGAGAGATTTTTGTGCTGGATATGGGAGAACCGGTAAAGATATTGGATTTGGCAAAAAATATGATTCGGCTTTCTGGATTTGTGCCGGATGAGGATATTAAAATTGTATTTACGGGATTGCGCCCCGGGGAAAAGCTGTATGAGGAGATGCTGATGGATGAAGAGGGGCTGCAAAGTACACCAAATAAGATGATTCATATTGGAAAGCCGATTGAGTTTAACGAGGAGGAGTTTTTTCTTAAACTGGTAAAATTAAAGGAGTATTCTTATAAAGAGGCGGGGGATCTTCGAAAAATGGTGCATGAGATTGTGCCTACTTATATTTGGCAGGAAGGGGAAGACGATTCTTTTGGAAAGAAAGAGGAAAAGAATAGGGCTGTTTTGCTTAGTGAGCGGCATATCGATACCGGACAATCTACATTAGATACTTAAGACGTTTGTTGTTTGATATAAGGAGGAACAGAATGTATTGCAGGTTTTTGAAACGAGTGTTGGATTTTATTTTATCTTTGACAGCGATCGTGCTTTTTTTCTGGCTGTTTCTTATTTTGGTTGTTTTAGTAAAGGCTACTTCGCCCGGACCTGTACTTTTTCGGCAGAAACGTGTCGGAATTAATCGGTCTTATTTTTCTATGCTGAAATTTCGAACAATGCGGATTGATACGCCAAAAGATGTGCCGACACATCTTTTGGCAAATCCAGAGCAGTACATAACGCCAATTGGACGGTTTTTAAGAAAAACCAGTTTGGATGAGCTGCCGCAGTTATTTAATATTTTAATGGGACATATGGCGATTGTCGGACCTAGACCGGCTCTTTGGAATCAAGAGGATTTGATTGCGGAACGGGAGCGGTACGGAGCAAACGGTGTTCGTCCCGGACTGACCGGATGGGCACAGATCAATGGGCGGGATGAATTAGAAATTCCGGTAAAAGCCCGGTTTGATGGGGAATATGTAAATCGGATGAGCCTGATTTTTGATATTAAGATTTTATTTGGAACGATACGAAGTGTAGTAGTGCAGGACGGTGTAAAGGAAGGCGGCACGGGAAATGGACAGGGACATGGAAAATAAACGGGTTTTAATTGTTGGGGAACATAGTTATATTGGAAAGAGATTAGCACAGGAACTTAGAAAAAACCGGGCAGAGGTTAAGATGGTGGGAGCAAGAAACCATGAGTGGGAAACAATGGAGTTTGCCGGATATGACAGTGTGGTGATTGCAGCAGCGATTGTCCATAAAAAGGAAAGGGTACAGGAACAGGAACTTTATCGGAGCGTGAATCGAGATATGCCGATTGAGATTGCACGCCGGGCGAAGGCAGCGGGAGTGGGACAGGTTGTATTTTTAAGCAGTATGGCGGTATTTGGCAGTCGATATGAAAAAATTACACGAAATACGAAGCCAAAGCCAGAGTCTTTTTATGGAAAATATAAATACGAAGCAGAGCAGGAACTGCAAAAGATGGAGGAGAAAGGGTTTCATGCAGCGATTGTGCGACCTCCTATGGTATATGGGGAGCATTGCCCCGGAAACTATGGACGCTTGAAAAAGTTGGCAGATTATGCATGTTTCTTTCCTGATACTAAAAATAAAAGAAGTATGATCGAAGTAGGGCGATTGGCAGAGTTTTTGTCAAAGATTGTTTTAAATGGTCAAAGCGGGATTTTTCATCCGCAGGATAAAGAATATGTAAATACTGCTTGGATGGTAAGGGATATGCGTAAGAAAATGGGAAAGAAAACATATTTGTTTACTTGGATGAATTGGATGATTTTGCCTCTTAGTCGGAGGGTAGGAGTATTTCGGAAGGTATTTGGGAATCTGTGGTATGAGAGGGAAGAATAAAGGAGAGTTTTTGGAAGGGGGACGCCGAAAGCCAAAGAGAGTGCTATTCCGGGCCCGCTTGCGCTTAGCATTTTCTCGTAGCGGACACATAAGACGCTAAAATACAGCGTCTAAGTGCCGACGGAAAATGATGACCCTGCATAGCACTCCCTTTGGCTTTCGGCTGTGTACTCCAGACCGGAAAAATAGTAAAATATTCGCTGTAGTATTATGTAGGATTAAGTACTTGATGCTTTTATGCAGACTTTTCTTTGGATTTTGGCTGTGCAGCCTTATCAAAAAATAGAATAATAGAAAGAAATAGAATCTTTTCAAAGTAAAAAAACAGTCAGATGTAGAGTTTATTGTTTTCTGGCTGGTAGAACTAGCTGAAATTGAAAGGAAGGTCTATGAAGGGTCATCATTTCCCGTCGGCACTTGGGTGCTGTGTTTTAGCACCCTAGTGTCCGCTACGAGGAAATGCTAAGCGAGAGCGGGCCCGGAATAGACCTTCCTTTCAATTTCAGCGTCCTCCTTTAGTTTTCTGCAGGGTATTTTTTGTTTTTTAGCTGCATATTGATACTGATTCCGATTCCCATTAACGCCCAGAAAACAGGTGCTACTGTAATCATAGAATCGTTGATAATGCCGGAAATCATATATCCAAAGCTTCCGACAAAGATGCCTAGTCCAATTTTACTGCTGTAGGAATCTAGTCTGCATTTTGTGTAGAGCAGAAAACTAGATACAAAGTAGATAAGGTAAAAGGCCAGAAATGCAATAAGGGAAAGGATTCCGGTCTGTACGCCTATCTGCAGATACAGGTTGTGTGGCTTGGTAATGGTTTGTCCGGTGTAGCCGGAGTTATACATACCTAAATAGTCGTCGTTTGGATAGATAATGCTGAAAGTATCTGCACCTGAACCTAGCAGGATATAGTGTTTCAGCAGGGGAATCGTTCTTGACCAGATGTAGCCACGTCCGGTTGCGATGGATTCTCTTCCAGTAAATAACGCACTTGGTGCAATTTTAAAGTCGGTCCATTTACCATAAATATTGTAGAACTGATAGGTTTGAGTATCGTTATCGTTGCTGAAATACCAAGTATTGTCAAAGATACGGATTCCCATTGACATATGGTTTTCAATCGGAAACTGGGATACTGAAATATCAGAAAAGCGTTCATCTGCAATGGTATAGCTGAAACTCTCTGCTTTTTCTAAAGGAAGAATTGTTCCTGTTTCGTCTGTTACTTCTAAATCGTAGTCTTCTGTGATACGAAAATGAATTGTATTTCCAAGATAGGTAAAGACAACATCATCTTCTGTTATAGCGATATTTTCTAGAGGATAGGTTGTTTTTTCGCCGCTGAACAAATTTTTGATGGAATCGGAGAGCAGGTGGTTTAGAGCACGGTCAGCAAAGAAAATGCCGCCTGCCATAACTGCCAGAGCAAGGATTCCAAGATACCAATACTTTTTAAAGCGTGGTATCAAAACGAGAAAGAATAAAAAGAATGTGCCTGCTACAGCGACAATACCGCTTTTGGATGCGGATTTTACAAGACAGAAGCAAAGTCCGGCGATAATGATAAATGCAGCAATGCTTTCTAAAATGGAAATTATCTTATTGGTTTCAGGATTTCCTGTTTTAAAAAACAAAAGTAAGCAGATTAAAATAGGAAAGACAAGAGCAGTGTAAGAGCCTACATAGTTTGGATTATAAAGGCTCATATAGACTCGATCTTCTTCAAAGGTGAAATCAAGGGATTGATACTTTGTGCCGGAGGTTACAATCTTTTGTCCCAGTTCGCTGCGGAAGAAGTCGTGGCTTAGTGCCTGTGTTACGCCAAGTATGGTTAAAAGGGCAATTCCTACTAGAAACCAGCGTATTAAATAGGCAATGTCGTCTTGTTCTACAAAAAGATAGGCATAATAAGCGGCGATGCAGTAACCTAACAGTACCCAGATAGATTCAAACTGTTCATAGATACCAGAAAATCCAAAGGAACGGTATTTTGAAAACAGTGTGGATAATAGGGCTAGTGCAGCATAGGCTGCCAGCGGATAAAATTCTATGGCGGTTATGGCGTGCCGATCTTCGATAAAACGTTTTCCGAGAATCAGGATTGCCATAATTACTGCAGTAATGGTAAAGAATACGCTCTTATAATAAAGAAAGACATCCGACATTTCCGTAGCATATGGAAACCAGTCAAATTGAGATAGTTTCGGATCATACATATATGCTTTTGATATAAGAGGGATGACCACTAAAATAAAGATTAGTGGTATCAGGTGATAGTGGGACTGTTTAGGCTTTTGATTTGCCTGTGAAATTTTCATGTTAAAACTCCTTTCATTCTATAATTAATTAAATAGGACATCACTTGGATGTTTGCGTTTGATAAAGTATAGCAGAAATTCTGTGAGAATAGGCAGATGCTGTTTACGCTGACTCAAGATAAAGGGAGACAGGGAGCGCAGTTAATACAAAACGCTGATAAAACAGCAGGGGTTCTGTAAGAATTGCCGGTATACTTTATAATTGCTTATGTGAGAAGTAGTGTTTACATTTCACATAAGGTGCTGTTTGTGTTTTGGTGCTTTGGCAGGAAAGCTGTTTTTTGGTTTGGAAGGACAGGGGGTGGGACTATCGTATAGGATAGGAATACTGTCCTTTGCAGCTTTCTTTATAGAAAGGCAGTTGGCTTTCTATATATTATATATAGTATAGACACAAGCACCTTCTCATTATAATACAGAAATAGAAGAAAGAAAACTACAGAATTCGAACAATTATTACGA
>CAJUGZ010000094.1 GCA_910585855.1 uncultured Lachnospiraceae bacterium
CCTGCTTCCATGCAGGGTATGCAAAAAAAGGGGCGTGTTTAGCCCGGATGATAGGAAAGAGGATGTTTTACGGCTGGTAAAATCCTTCCTTACACCTGATTCGTTTCGCCTGTGGTGAGGGCGAATTGCGCCCCGGTTCGGACGGTTGGATGTGCTTCCATACAGAAGCCCTAGACGTTCTTACCGTTTGGAGAGCGGAGCAAGCAAAGGAAAGGAGCAAACCGCCTCTGGCGTCCGGTGAAAGAGACATTAAAGTTTTCGAAAAATTTTATTCTCTCTTTCTTTTATCTATGCTATAATAAACCTATCTGCGCTAAAATACAAAAGTATTTTACTATCTATTTTTATTAAGGAGGTCTTTTTATGTTAGATACCAATCAAACGATTCCAACCCTCAATATGATTGCATTAGCGATTGTTATCCTATTATCGGTTGGCATCCCAATCTATGCATTTTTAATGAGCAGACGACAGTTCTTAGGAAGATGGCAGCCCCTCTTTTTTGGTGCTACCAACTTTCTTTTAGTAGAGTTTTTCCTTACAAACTTAATTCTATTTGTACCATTTTTAATTCCGGGCTTTCAGGATATTCCTGCTAAATACCCGCTTCCCTACAGCATCCTATGTGTCCTTTTAGTAGGAGCAATCAGTGAAGTAGGACGCTATATCATCTTAAATTTCGGACTGAAAGAATACCCAAGTATAGGAACAAGTGCTATGTTTGCTACAGGAACTGCTACTACCCATTCCCTGCTTTTAATTGCATGGAACGCCCTGCAGAGTCTTCTTATCTGCCTAACCATCAATCAAACCGGTTTGCAGGAACTTGTTTCTGCCGCCGGAGAAGAAGCAGAATCCATGCTAACCACCTTAGAACCACTCTTTACCGTTTCTTGGCTTACGTATCTCTCCTCTGGAATCCATGTAGCCGCAAACTTTGTCCTCCACTTCTCTATCAGCATGATTTTTTTTGCAATTATTAAAAACAATGCTCCCACCTATTTTCTTGGACTAGCGATAGGACTGCGGGCACTCTACGAACTGCCGACCTATATGTACACATACGGCATACTATTCCCTTCTGCTTTTACTGCAGAAATCGCTGTTGTAGCAATAGCTGCCGTTATAGGCTATATCGGCTGGACAATTACCCATCAATATTGTGCAAAAGACATAGAAAACCTACATTGGGATTCTTACGGAGGCGGACAAAAAAAACAAGCACCATTTCCGAAGTTCAATGAAAACATAAAAAAATAATGCACACAGCCGAAATCAAACCAAAGATCTCTTTTTTTCTAATAAATCTCTGGTTCGATTCCGGCGTCCGTTATAAATCCAATTTTCTTTTTCTATCCATTATACTTCTTTTCTGCTCTTTTGTCCCACCTTATCTTTCTCTTCTAATAACATCCGGTTCTGATTTAAAGTCAAAAGGAAAAAAGCCTCAATCACAAATGCAACCGCACTAACAACAACCAAAATCATGGATTCCATTCCTTCTATCCCCATCTCCGCTGTCAATGACTCCAAATCCGTCAGCCCTAAAAAACAATAAACAAACCGGGAAATCGCCATAGCAATCCAAGAACCTCTTAGCTGAGAATTTAACTCATAAATCTTTTCTGTCTTATTCTTAACATACAAACCTTCCATAACATAATAACTTAAATAAATATATGCAATTGTTTCAATTCCAAGTAGTGTTCCCTGAACCGTAAAACCCGCATTTATATTCTGAGCTACTATACGACAGACCGATATTACCAAAGCAATTACCGCATGTTTTCTGGTCTTTTTAAAACAAGGACTCCATTCTATCAATCCTTTCCCTGCCCAAAAAATCAAACCATAGCCAATAAAATCTGGTATAATATCCAAAGTAAATTTCCCTAACTTCACCTGAATATTAAAAACAAGAAATAAAAAACCTACAATCATTTTTAAAAAATCACTCATCTGTACCACATTCCTTTCTTCTCAGCGTATTTCAGCCCTTTTTCTAAACTTCATTCCTCATAACTCCTATTTTATTCTTATTTTTCACAAGTTTTATTATACTCTTTCCAGCAAAATATGTACAGCAAAACAATTTGTCAACCATAAAAAAAATGTGGTTGACAATCTTTTCTGCATCCGCTATACTTCTAAAGAAAAGATGAAAATAAAAAATTACATACGAAAGGAAAAAATAATTATGAATCAGCAAGCAATTTCTACAAAATCTCTTGTAACAACCGCTATGTTTACAGCTATTGTGGCTATCTTATCTATTTTAGAACTCCCCTCTCCAACAGGAGTTCCCTTTACCTTACAGACCTTCGCTGTCGCACTATGTGGTTTTGTCCTTGGTACAAAACAAGGTGCTTTTTGCATTTTTCTCTATGTCCTGCTTGGTGCAGTCGGAATTCCAATCTATGCAGGTATGACAGGCGGGCTGAGCAAACTATTTGGTATAACAGGCGGTTTTCTCTTTGGTTTTATTCCAATGGCAGCCTTATGCGGTCTAAAAAAAGATTCTTCTTATAAAACACTTACCCTTCTATTTGCCCTAATTGGACTTATTCTTTGTCATCTATTAGGTGCTTTACAATTTAGCTTAATTACAACAGCACAAAACAGCACAGATTTTCATTTTTTCCGTGCTGTTCTCACCGTTTCTCTTCCATATCTGCCAAAAGACATTCTCTCTGTAGCAGGTGCTTATCTTGTAAGCCTAACCCTAAAACACAGACTAAAGCACACCAATCTATCCCTCCAATAAAAGGAAGAGGGGACGCCGAAAATAAAAGGGAGATCCACTCCAGATCCGCTACAAGAAAATGCTAAGCGCAAGCAGGCTCGGAGCAGACCTCTCTTTGGATTCCTGCGTCCCCATCCAAAAATTACAAGCGAATATCAATCGGTATATAACTCAATCCCTGCTGTATCTCTTCTTTTGCCTTTATTGTTGTTTCTGATGTTGTTCCTTCTGTATCCAGATGCTCCTTCTCTGTATCTGAAACAGACTGATCTTTACCATCTTCCTGCAAAGCCGATTCTGATTTTTTCTCCTTTTTAGAATCTTCCTTCTCTTTTACAGTCTGATCTGATTTTGCTGCTTCTTCTACCGCCTGATTTACATCTGCCAAAGAAGATATCTGGGAAGCTTCGGCATCCTGCATTTTTTGTTTTGTTTCTGCCAGTTCTTCCTGCTTTTTCTCTACACTAGCCCCTCTGCCAGAATCTAATTTAATCTCTGTTTCCAAAACATTGGCTTTCCCTTCCATTTTAGCGGCAACGCCTCCCTGCACCTGTGCCTGTTTCATAGAAGTATCTGCAGAAATCATTGCCTGCATACTTGCCTGCGACAAACCGGTCTGTTTTCTTCCTGTCTTTTCGCTGCTGCCTTTTCTTTGTATTCCTTTCTCCTCCTGACTAGAAGATTTCTTTGCCTGCTGCTTTTCCTGACGCACTTCTATCTGATGCTGACGCAGTTGATTATTTAAATCACTAATTGTCTTTTGAATTTCCTGCCTCTTTTTCATCTTTTCCTCTGCAGGCATCTCCTCATTAGAAGAGAGATCCTGCAGCTGCTTTTGTGCATTTGCAATCTGCTTTTGAATACTTTTACTTACCGAATCCATAAGCCCCATACCTGTCTGGTTTGCTGATATAGAATCGGTTGATTTTACTCCGCTTACTTTCATCATAATTCTATTCTCCTTTCCAAATAATCGCTGCTATTTCCTATTTCGGAGCATAAAATTATAAAATAAACGAATCTGTTGTAAAAAAGCTCTTTTCTGTTGTAAACCAAAAAATTTTTTACTCCTGCAGTCGTTCTATCACACTCTTATAACTGAAATGGCGATAAAATTTCAAAGAAATTTCCCCGGCAATCCCAAACAAAAAAGGCAGTAATAATAAAATCGGCAGGATACTAAAATGATATTGAAATGCCCACATATTAGTAATCAATCTTTTACAAATAAAATAATTGATTCCTGTTCCAATCACACCAGCCCATAGAAAAGCCAATACAACATAAATAAAACCCTCACATACCAACATCTGTTTGATTTGCCGTTCACTCATCCCTACCGCATAAAGTATTGCTAATTCTTTTTTTCTGGCTGCAATAGAAGCAGCTACCATATTTGCAAAATTTAAAATACCAATCAAAGCAAGAATCGCACTTAACACACCGCCAATCACACTATAAGCGATCTGCCCCTGCCGAAATTCCTGTTCATAAATCCGCTTCGAAGAATAAACAAGATTTTTTTCTTCCTTTTCACAATAATCCATAAGCCAATCTTCCGCTTTGTCTATATTAAAATCCTGTACATTAAAAATTGTACGAAATGGCTGTTTTTCTCCATAAAGTTCCAAAAAATAAGTATCTGGAAGCAAAATCATAAGTCCCAAATCCAGATAATACTTTGTATTCAAACGATAATCTAATGTCCCGATTCCAATTACAAAAAAACTGTGTTCTTTTCCCTCTGCATCTTTTAAGCATAATTCATCCCCTATCTGATAAAGAGGAGATACGCCTTCCACTCCCCAATCTCCGCTATAATAAAAATCCGATACCACTACTCCTTTTCCCGTTTTCCATAAATCAGAATCCAAAGTTCCCTCCATTAACGTAATCCGAGAAAATATCGTATCTTCCACTCCATAGACCAAAGCTCCACAGACATAATCCTCTGACAGTTCATTTTTATACTGTTGCGGATATTCCCTCATTACCCTATCTCCTATTTCATCCGGCAATTTCTGATAGATTTCTTGGGCATATAAATTAGAACTGCTCTCTAAACCCGGTAACTGATGGATTCTTTCTAAAAATTCTTTACTGATACCGGAAAGATTTTTCTGATACATCGCAGTTGTTTGTATCGAATAATCCGTAACAGAAAAATCATCCGCACAGGTTTGTGCCAAATAAGTATCCAAATCAAACCCTGTCACTGCCGTATAGGTTAAATTCAATAACTGCATACTAAGACCCAACGATAAAATAACAAAAAAAGCCTTTTTTCGGTTTCGTTTTAAATTTTCAACCGCCATACTCCAAGTCGAAATTTTCTTTCTCCTTCGCTCCTTTTTTCGAATACCAGTGTCTGCATCACAATAACGAATAGCCTCGATTGCAGAAATTTTTGCTGCATACTTACAAGGTTTTAGACTACTGATATAGACAGTCAATAAAGAAAACAAGGAAGCTCCCACCAAAAAAATCGGAGAAATTCGATAAACTCCTGTATCTATAACAGAAACCTGTGTTAAAACAAGTGGCAGCAAAAGATAACCAATCAAATAACCCACTGTCAACCCAAACGGCAGTCCAATCCATGCCAGCCAAAATGCCTGTTTACGGACAATTTTTTTTATCTGCCAGCCGCTTGTTCCAATCGCTCGAAGTAAACCGAAAAATTGAATATCCTGTGTAACGGAAATAAAAAATAAATTATAGATAATTAAATAACCTACAAACATAACAATACCATTTAATAAAATCATAGCCCATACAAAAGACAAATCGATTTGAGCAAAAGAAAATATCTGATACGCCGGATTCACACTTGCCGGAAGATTTTCTATTCCCACTTCTGTTATCAGCATAGATAATTGTTTTTCGATATTCCATTGTTTTGAAAAATTGATATCTGCACAAAATAAACCGGCATATCTTCCAGATTCCGAAAAAACCTGTTCTGCTGCTGGAGCAACCTGATCTGCAAATAAAAGAGAAACCCAAACTTCCTGTGCCGATGCCAGTTGATAGCCTTTCCAAAAGCCACACAATGTAAATTCTTTTTTATAAATCGTTCCATCTACATCAATCGAAAGTAAAATCGTTTCTCCTAATTGATGAGGAATCCCCAGTGCATCTAATACAAGCGTACTAGTTGCCAGATCGGATTCTTTCTGCGGCATAGTTCCTGTTGCAGGATAGCATAAAAAACTTTTAGCAGCTTCCTCTTGTGCATAACGAACTTCTGTAGAAAGTTTCAGAAGTTCCTGATTTACAGTTGTCCCAACCAGTCTGGTATAATAAACTTCCTTTAACTGCTTTGAAGACTTTAAACTCTCATACTGCCCCTTAGATAAAAATTTAACAGCAGCATGTCTTGTCCCAAACATTCTCTGCTCCTCTTGATAAACCTGATCCAAAAAGCCTCCAATAGCAGAAAAAAAAGCGGTAAATAAAGCGGTTGTTAGCACAACTGCAAATATTACAAATAAATTCCGCTGCCTGCTGCTTTTCAACCGATTCACAATTAGCCTTTGAATTATCGTTCCATTATTATTTCCAAATAAAATATCCTTTCTATTTCCTCTACTTTTTGTCATAAAGACATCCTCCTTTTCCTTTGATGTCTTTATTATAAAAAAAAATCCTCACAAAATCGTCACTGCCTTTTTTTATATTTCTTCTAAAACAGTACAATTTTCTTTATCTATCTTTATCTATAAGGAAGAAAAACCGAAAAAGAAGCTCCCTTTCCCACTTCGGAACTTACCTGAATATATCCTCCCTGCATCATAACAATTTCTCTTGCAAGATATAATCCAATCCCAATTCCTTCTGTTTCATGTACTTCCTCCTCCCGATAAAACCGCTGAAATATTGTTCCCTGCCTCTCCTTTGCAATTCCTTTTCCATTATCTGTAATAGTAATCCTTCCATACATTTCCCAATCTCTAACTTCTATCCAAATCTTTCCCCCATCTGGTGTATATTTTACTGCATTGTCCAAAAGATTAAAAAGCGCCTCCCCCGTCCACTTCCGATCATGAAATACTTCCAAATCCTCTGGACAATCCACTTGAATCTGAATCCCTTTTCTTTCTGCATTTAATAAAATCCCTCCTAAAGCCCCCGCCAATGTTCCATAAATAGATTGTTTTTGCTTTTTTAAAGAAATTACTCCTGCTTCTAAGCGAGAAGTTTTAATGATCGCCTGCATCAAAAAATCCAATTTATCTATCTGTGTTCCACATGCTTTTAAAAACTCTATTCTCTTTTCCTCTTCTACTGGCTGTTCTAATAAAGTCGCATTTATCATCTTTAAATTTGCAATCGGAGTCTTTACCTGATGAGAAATATCAGAAATCAAACTCTGTAAATCTTCCCTTTCTTTTGCAACACTACGCCGATTCTCTGATAAAACCTCATAAAGCCTCATCAGACGATACACCATTTTATCAAATAAATGTTCTTTCTCTAGTACAGGAAAACATACCTCCTCTCCATTTAACATATCATCTAACAATCTGCAAAAAGTTTTAGAAAATAAAAGCAACTGATAGCGCAGCCATGCTATCAATAAAGCAACAATAATAAAAACAAATACTATATAAAAAATTCCACTAAATACAATCCAATCTTCCCCTGTTTGCAAATAAATTTTTATTAAAAAAATACCAGAAAGAATTAAAAAAAAACTGGCAGCCGCCATACAAAAAGCATTTACAGAAAATTTAGGCAGCCTCATTTTTTTCCTCCCATCCACATATATCCCATACCATAAACTGTTTTAATATATTGCCAATCTGACTGTTCCATTTTACTGCGAATCCGGCTAATAGCAGCTGTAAGTGCATGTTCCTCCACAAAATTTCCCTTCGCATCCCACAATTTTTCCAAAAGCATCTGACGAGTCAAAACCATCTGTGTATTTTTTATAAATACCTTTAACAACTGGTATTCAAAAGATGTAAAAACTATTTCTTGTCCACCAAGAGAAGCAGTCATATCTGAAAAATTAATCATCAAATTCCCATCGTCAAAATAATCCCCTCCCGTCTGTTTTGTTATCCGTGAAAACAGTACCGACACCTTTCTTTGAAACACCCGCATAGGAAATGGTTTTGTTACATAATCATCTGCTCCTAATTCAAATCCCTTCAGCATATCCCCTTCCATATCATTTGCTGTTAAAAAAATCACTGCCGTTTCTGGGCAGCGTTCTTTCAGTTCACAACAAAAATCAAAACCATTTCCATCCGGCAAATTAATATCTAAAACAATCAAATCATACTCCTGCTCTTTACACATTTTCTCTGCAGCTGCTTTTGTTAGTGCCGCATCTACTGTATAACCTGCAATTTTTAAATTATAACAAAGCGTATGATTAAAAAGATAATCATCTTCCACCACTAATATTTTCACTTTCCCATCACTCCCCTTCTCCAACACAAATTTCAAAAATCATAAACTAATATTCTTATCATATATCCCCAAAATATCATCAAAATATCACAAAAATGTCACAAAGTTCTTTTAAAAAATACTATTACAAATATCATCCCATAAAATCAACAAATTCCATATCCTCCACTACACTGCTCTCCTCATAAATACCCAAAGCCTGTCTTCTTATACTCTGATTCTGTTTCTGCATCTGCCGCTTTTCTTCTGCCTTCCCCTTTCCTACTTTAGCTTCATACTTCTTTTGCTGCAATTTCTTTTCATAAATATATTTTTCATAAAGTTTTTTTTCATAAAACCGTTTCTTTAACAGTCTTTCATACTCCTCTTTTAACTGCTTTCTGCGCTTTGCTCTGCGCTCCCAAAAACTATTTTCCGCTTTTTTATTATAATACTTTTCTCGGTTCGGCTCATCCATCCTCCAGCTTTCTGCACGATAATCTTCCTTTGCTGCCCCAAAAGTATGAATCACACACTTTCCGCCATATCTGCTGCTAAACGGATCGCAATACATAAAATCTTTTTGTAATGTATCCAACACCCACTGTTCATACTCTGGATCTGCTTGCATCGCCCGAAATCCAGCATCTGAAATCTGCACTGCTATAAAATCATTCCGATTAGACGGATGAATAGGAAGCATAGAAATCCTATCATAAATATACTTCTTATATTCCTCTAATGTCATATCCTTTGTTGAAACCACACTAGCCTGAAATACTCGATCTGCCTGTTCTTTTTCTTCACTTTTTTCCACTTTTGTTTCCTGAAAATCTTTCGTTGATTCTTGATTTTTTTGTGTTTTATAAGAATAAAAATTTTCCCGATTCATTCTGGTTTGATAGCTGACATCCATTGTATTTCTCATAACTGCTCCCTTCCCTACCTAATTTCTGCAATATATTATAATAAAACAATCAATCCAATTTTATTTTATATCGAAAAATATAAACTTTTTTCTTAGTTCTTTATCGCAAATAGACAAAAAAATGATGTAACTGGACAAAAATATTTACCATTATAGAAAAATCAAACTCCAAAACCAATAAAATTACAATAACACCATTTTAAAAAATACAAAATATAACTAAGAACTATCCCATAAAACTGAAATTTTTCAAAAAGGATGTTTGATTCTAAAACAGCAAAACAGCAGCCACTTCAAAATCCAACATCCTCTTCAAAAAAACTTTTATTCCTTTTTTCATTTATCAAAACAACTTTTAACCAATTTTCCCAATCGCCCTTTTAAATCCCTTTTTCATGTCTTTTGTAGTATTACGCACTACATTACGTGCATAATCTGTCACCGTTGTAAAATTCATATCATCCTGCTTCGATCGATTACAATGTTTACACATACATTGCAGATTATTCAGATTATCCTTTCCACCTCGATTCTGTGGAATAATGTGATCAATATCAATATCCTTTTTGCGAAAGTTTTTTCCACATCTAACACAAGTATACCACCCATGATTCGATGCATTATTCTGAAACCAAAGTTCTCTGTAATTTGCCATAAATAATACCTCCTGTATTTCATTGTAAATAATTTACAATTTTTTCTCTCGTTTTATACTAAAAAACTACCTACTTATAAATTTTCTTCCCTTTTTATTCCTTTTATACAACTATAATCCCTAACAGATCAAAAGTCAATTCCTTTTAAATTTCCTGACACCACAACAAACATTTATATTTTTTGAAGTCGGACAAGGAACGCCAAAAGCGAAATAGCGATCGATTCCGGGTTCGCTTGCGCTTAGCATTTCCTATGATTACCCTGCATCCCTCTCTATTTCGCTTTCAGCTATATACTCCAAACCGAAAAAATTACAACAAATCATAAAATATTCACTATAATACTATAAAAGGTCAAAATTTTAAAATTTTATACGATAAACATTACAAAAGACAAACTCCCTCCACTATAACCTTAAAAAACATCCCCTCAGCCTAATATATAAAAAATTTACAACGCACTATCCTATGGCTGGTAAACACAGCTAAAATCGAAAGGAAGGTCTATGAAGGGTCATCATTTCCCGTCAGTACTTAGGCACTGTACTGCTGTATTTTAGTGCCTTATGTGTCCGCTATGAAAATGGGAAATGCTAATCGAGAGCGAGCCCGGAATAGACTTTCCTTTCGATTTCAGCGTCCCCCTATGGTAAATCAAAACTATAACTTAAGAAACGGAGAACTAATATATGAGTGAAATTGCAATTTTTCTTGGAAAACGCATTAAATCCCTGCGAAAACAAACCGGTATGAGCCAAACAGAACTTGCCCTTAAAGCATCCCTAAGTCCTGCCCATCTAGGACAAATTGAACGTGCTTTAAAAAACCCTACGTTAGATACCATCTATGCAATCGCCCAAGCACTAGAAGTACCTCTTAGTCAGCTATTCGATGATACCGACAACCCCAATCCAAAAGATATTTCGCCATATGAAAATAAACTAACCGCTTATCTAATGGATATGTCCGATGAACAACAAAAAGAAATTTTAAAAATCATTAAAATAATTAGAAACTTTCCACACAAATAATCTCTTTTTCCTTTTATACAAAATGCCGGAAAAGACTAACAAACTATCTTTCCCGGCATAAAAACCTTATATTTTACTCAACTATTCTTTTACTCAACAATTTCAATTTGACACATCTTCATTGTAGCAAGTGCTGCCCTATGACTTTCAGGTGTTACCCCGGCACAGCAGGAAGCAATTACCTGAATCGGCACTTCTGGAAGATATGCCTTAATCAGCAATGCATTGGATACTACACAAATATCCGTACACAATCCAACCAAAGTTACCTCTATCTCTTCCTGTTTAGCTATCTTTGCTATCTTTTCTGCCAGTTTTAAAGAACCAAACGTCGGTTTATCTATAACCTCAGCCCCCTGCAGTGCCTCTGCTATCTGTTTGTCAATCTCCCAACCATCCGTTCCCTCCACACAATGCACCACCGGAAGTTTCTTTCCCTCCTGTGTTTCCAAATAATTTTCCTTATGAGTATCTCGAGTAGCAAAAACATCTTCCTTTTTATATTTTCCAATTTCCTCCGCTACACGTTCAACAATTCCCTCTGCCTCTTTTGTTCCAAGAGAACCATTGATAAAATCCTTCTGCATATCCACCACAACCAGCAATTTTCTCACGTTTTCATCCTCCTTTCAAAATTCTTTAACTCCTGTATCCGAAAATACATCCCCTGATACCCCAATTTCTTACAAAGCGTTGTCAGATAAGGGGCTTCAATACAGGCTTCTCTCATCGCATCCTCTTTCGAAAACACCTGTTCCTTGCTTCCATCTGCCAATACTTTTCCATGCGCCATTACAATGACACGTTCAAAATTTTCTGCTACAAAATCCATATCATGCAAAATAGCAAGTACCAGTTTTCCCTCTTCCTTTAGCTTCTGAATCACCCCTCCAATAATCATTTTTCCAGATCTGTCCTGTGCAATCGTTGGTTCATCTAAAATCAGCACTTTTGTATCCATTGCAATTACAGAAGCAATCGCAATCAACTTTCTCTGAGAAAGTTCCAAATCATAGGGATTCTCTTGTGCCAAATCCTCCAGCCCGACAATCTTTAATGCCTCTCTTGCCTTTTTTTGCGCCGTTTCTTTTTTCATCCCTATATTTAACGGTCCAAACATCACTTCATCCATCACATGATATTTAAAAATCTGATCGTCTGGATTTTGAAAGACATACCCGATTTCTCCTGCCAGCATAGCAACTGTCTTTTTAGAAATTTCTTCTTTACAGTAATATATATTTCCCTTTACCGGTTTTAAAAGCCCCTTTAAAAGTTTTACCAAAGTTGTCTTTCCCGCACCATTTTGCCCGACAATCGCCGTAGAACGAGTATCAAACCGTATCGATAAATCCGGTAAAACAGCAGTATGCATCTGATAATAAAACATCAGATTTTCCACCTGAAAAACAGAATTGAAATCAAAATCTTTTTTCTTTTCCGTTTTTTCTAAAAATCCTAACTCTTTTTGTTTCTCTATCCGCTCTTTTGGAAAACGTTCCTTTTGCCGAAGTGTTTCTTTTAATGAAGCTGGATAACATCCATTTTCCAAGCGAATATCAAATTCCCTGCAAACCTCTGTATAAATAGGAGCTGCCACCCCATACTCCTCTAAATTCTCTTTTGAAAATACTTGTTCTGGTGTATCAAAAGCAATCTGTTTTCCATTCTGCAAAAGTAAAATCCGATCACAGTACTCTGCCAGTTTTTCCATCTTCTGCTCCACCATAATAATCGTAATACCAGATTTTTTTAACTTTTCAACCGCTCGAAATACCTCTTCACTCCCTGCCGGATCTAACTGCGAGGTTGGTTCATCTAATACCAATATTTCCGGTTCCATAGCAAGAATACTGGCAAGCGCCACTCTCTGCATCTGTCCGCCCGACAAATCAAATGGATTTCTTTCCCGATATTCCTTTATATCTAACAGTTCCAAAACCCGATTCACCCGATCAATCATTTCTTCTCTTGGTACGCCAAAATTTTGCAGTCCAAATGCAACTTCTTCAAATATCGTATCCTTTGCCCCGGATAATTGATTAAAAGGATTTTGAAATACCAAACCCACCTGACGGCAAAGCTCAGAAATCGGCACTTTTGCTGCTTCCCTATTATCAATCCATACTTTTCCGCCATAAGCCCCTTTAAAAAAATTGGGTACTAACCCTACAAATGCCTGACAAAGCGTACTTTTTCCAGCCCCATTCTGTCCGATAATTCCAACAAACGATCCTTTCTCTATCTCAAAATTCAAATTGTCCAATGCCAGTTTATCTGTATTGGGATAACAATATTTTAGATTCTCTACTTTTATGTAAGCCACCCAACTCTTCCTTTCCGCTGCTAATCCAAACTTTTTATGCTATCATTTACATCATAAAGAGCCGTCAGTTTATTAGGAAGCCCTTTTAAAATCACAAATACAATTAAAATAGTAATAATCTTATCCGGCACATCCACTACAATTTCATCCAAAAACGATCCCAAAATAACCGGCATATTTGCCGCCTGTGTTGCAGCAAATACAGCATCTCCCCAAACATTTCCTGTTGTTCCGCCCCAAAAAATACAGTTTAAAGGAGTAGAAATTAAAACAGCAGTCAGTCCTGCTAATACAGAAGTCAGCAAAGCACCAGAAATCCGATTCATCTTACCAAGCCGAGCCATAATCCCCACTACAAATCCGATTCCTAAACTAGTAATTGCATAAACCAATGTAATCGAATCCCCTGTCGTAAAACCATAGATCAAATTGTTGGCAGCTCCACAGACTGCCCCGATAATCGGTCCGCCCAATGCTCCGCCAATACAAGTTCCTATCGAATCTAACCAAAGCGGAAGTTTCAGCAAAGATGCAAATAACTTTCCCAAATAATTAATTCCGATACAAGCCGGAATCAGTACCAAACAAGCAGTATTTAACTTTGTCTTTAATAAATCTTTCATAAACTCTAACAGGCACAAAATCCACTGCCTCTCTTGACAGAAGAAGTGCCATCCTCCTTTCTCTCCAGACAGTATTTTGTATCAATTCCTCTGTACTCAACCTATCTGTTTTCCTTTTTTATTATTCATCGGTTTGCTATAGATTAGCACTTCCTTACTGTCTTGTCAATGGTAATGTCAGATAAACCAGAATAAACTTATAAACTTAAAAGAGGACACCAGATTTGAAAACGGTGGGCAGCCTGCTGTTCCGGTTTCCAAAAAGCAAGAAGT
>CAJUGZ010000095.1 GCA_910585855.1 uncultured Lachnospiraceae bacterium
TTTTCCAAAGTCACTGCAGGCTGCCCACCGTTTTCGAATCTGGCTGTTTCTTGATTCCGAAACAGAAAAAGAAGCGTGTTTAAATTTTATGTCCAACCAACAGCGAGAGGCGGTTTGTTCCTGTCTTTCGCCTGCGACTTCGGAAAACAGTTAGAAAGTCTTGGCTTCTGTGGAAATACCTAGAATTTTTTGCATATCCTGCTTCCATGCAGGGTATGCAAAAAAAGGGGCGTGTTTAGCCCGGATGATAGGGAAGAAATTGTTTTATGGATGGTAAAATCTTTCCTTACATCAACTACGTTTTGTCTGTGGTGAGGGCGAATTGCGCCCCGGTTCGACCGGTTGGATACACATGGATACAGAAGCCTTAGACTTTCTTACTGTTTGGAGTGGAGCAGGTGAAGGACAGGAGCAAACCGCCTCTGGCGTCCGGTGAAAGCAGTAAGTGTGGAATCGTTGATTGGGATGCGAGTTTAGTTTGTAAGTTTATCTTGGCTGTATTGTTAGATTTTTTCAGTAAAATATTGTATAAGAAAGGGAAAAAGGTGATGATTATGATTAGTCAGACATTGCGTGAAGCACGCAAACATGAGGAAACTCTAGAAAAAACAATTCCAGAAGATCACAGACCATCCTTTCACTTGTCTGTGCGTACCGGGTGGCTGAATGATCCGAATGGATTTTCTTATTATAATGGAAGGTATCATTTGTTTTATCAGTATTATCCGTATGATTCGCACTGGGATTCTATGCATTGGGGACATGCGGTGAGTGACGATCTTCTGCATTGGGAGTATCTGCCGGCAGCACTTGCACCGGATGAATTTTACGATCGGGACGGCTGTTTTTCTGGGAGTGCAGTAACACTGTCTGACGGCAGACAGCTTTTGATGTATACAGGAGTTGTACGGGAGCGTCAGAAGAATGGAGCTGTTGTTGACTGGCAGAATCAATGTATTGCAGTAGGGGATGGAATTGATTATGAAAAATTAGAAAATAATCCGGTAATTGATGCAAAAGATTTGCCGGATGGATTCAGTCGGCAGGATTTTCGTGATCCGAAAATGTGGCAGAAGGAAGATGGTACTTTTGCTTGTGTAATTGGAAGCAAAACGGAAGAGGGCGGCGGGCAGATTTTGCTGTTCTCAAGTTCGGACGGATTTTCATGGAAATATGAAAAAGTTCTTGCTTCTAATCAGAATCGATTTGGAATTATGTGGGAATGTCCAGATTTTTTTATGCTGGATGGAAAAGCAGTTTTGTTTGTCAGTCCACAGGATATGCTGCCGGTTGGATTTGAGTATCACAATGGAAACGGGACATTGTGTCTGATTGGGGATTTTGATGAAAAGACAAATACATTTACAGAACAGCAGGATCAGGCGATTGATTACGGGATTGATTTTTATGCACCGCAGACAATACTGACACCGGACGGACGCCGTATTATGATTGGCTGGATGCAGAATTGGGATACCTGTAATTTCCGTTCACAGAATGTATCTTGGTTTGGACAGATGAGTTTGCCTCGGGAACTGCATATTAAGAATGGCAGACTTTATCAGAATCCGGTGCGTGAACTGGAACAGATGAGGTGTAATCAAGTGAAATATCAGAATGTTTTGGTTTCTGATTCCGTCAGTTTAGAAGGAATCAAAGGACGGAAAGTGGATATGGAAATTGTGATCAGACCAGAAGAGGGGCAGGATATCTATCATGAGTTTATTTTGAATTTTGCTCAAAATGATCACTATCATACATCACTTAGTTTTCATTCCAGAAATTCTATTTTAAAGATTGACAGAAAATTTTCCGGCTCAAGGAGAGCAATTATTCATCAGCGCAGAAGTCTGGTAAACAGTGAAAACGGAAGACTGAAATTGCGGGTAGTGCTGGATCGTTTTAGTGCAGAGGTTTTTGTAAATGACGGAGAACAGGCGATGACAGCAACAATATATACGGAGCAGGAAGCGGACGGTATTTCTTTCTCGGCAGACGGGACTGTGAGAATGGATATTGTTAAGTATGATTTAATGGATAATAATCTGTAAGTTAGAGGCTCAGAATAATGAAAAAAATTATAAAAAGTAAATATATTTTTTTACTGTTTGTTTTATCTTTGGTCTGTGGCTGCGGACAGACCGGCAGGAAGTCTGATACAGAGGAAAATACCATTATACATACAGAATCTGATAAAGAACAGGATACATCTATGAAAGAGGAAGCTGCGGGAAATACCAAAGATTTTTCTGTACAGAGTCCGGGTGAGCAGGAAGCAGCATATGAGTATCGTACATTTTTTCTGCCTGCTTTAGACGGTATGACACAGCCATATGTCGGTGATACCATGCCGTATTATGAGGATGGGGTGTATTATATTTATTATTTAAAAGATGGAGGGGATTCTTACAATCATTCTGTATATCTTGCAACAACAACAGATTTTGTAACATATTCTGAGCAGGATAAAGCTGTGTTGGAAGCGTCTTTTGACGGAGGGCAGGACAGTTGGATTGGTACGGGTTCTGTCGTAAAAGCCGATGAAAAATATTATTTTTTCTATACAGGTCATACGGATTCTGCCGAAGCGGAATATAAGGAAAAAATTATGGTTGCCGAAAGTGATAATCTTACAGCTTTTAAAAAAATATCAGATTGGGAAATTGCACCGCCGGATGAGCTTGGTCAGAAAAATGATTTTAGAGATCCACAGGCATATTATGACTTAGATACAGGAATGATTTCTCTGACAATAACGGCTTCAAAAGATAATGTGGCAAGGATTTTAAAATATACAGTAAGTACTGATTTACAGGAAGTAAATTATGATGGTATTATTTTTAGTAATACGGTTGGAGATTTTTGGAATCTGGAATGTAGTGATACCTTTAAAATCGGAGATAAATGGTATATCTCTTATTCGGCACAGGATGATACTCTCTGGTATGCTTCTGCCGATGAACAGTTTGGACCTTATTCGGAAGCAAAACGTTTGGAAGGTAAATTATTTTATGCGGCAAAACATGTAGAGAACGGTGAAGATTCCTATATGGTGGGATGGGCAAGGAGATCGGAATCTGCTGTTTCTACACGAAGCGTTTCTGCTTGGGCAGGAAATCTGGTAGTACAAAAGATTATTCAAAAAGAAAACGGTGATTTGGTTTTAGTTCCGGTAGACAGTGTTGCAGAACAATTTCAGAATGAATGTAGTCTTTTGCAGGATACAAATGTATCAATCGAAGCAGATTCTTCCTATAGTTATGTTGATGCATTTTACTGTTATGAAAAGTTTATGATTACTGGCAATTTTATGTATTCTGGGGATGGAACGTTTGGGCTTTGTTTTGATTATAATGGGGAAGCGGAAAAATATAAATTGATTTCCATTTGCCCGGAGGATAATAAGATTCAGCTTTCATTTAATGAAGGAAGCACACCAATTGCAGAAACAGAATTGGAACTTGTTTCAGGAGAGGATTATTCTTTTACATATATTCAGGAAGGTTCAGTGGGTGTTTTTTATATTGATGACAGAGCGGCTCTTACGGTCAGATTATATGGCGTAAGCGGAAAACCTGTAAAATTATTTGCTGAGAATAATACAGTAGTATTTTCATTATTGCAGCAGCGTATTGTTTCTGATTAATTTAATATTTTTTATGTGGAGTTTACCACAGTGCTTAATTTTTATGTAATTAGAAAAAGAAGTACTGTGGTAAAAGTCGTTTTATAGGAAAATATAATAAAACTTTTTTATCAGGGAGGATTTTTAGAAGATTTTATAAGAAAATAAAATTTTTTTGGCTGTATAAAAGGATAGCTATAGTAAAAAGTGTCAAAAAGTTAAAATTTTGTGCCATATATTGTGCAGTTTTTCTAAAGCTATTGAAGTTCCTAAAAGAGTGATTATAATAAAAAATAAAGATTGCCAAGATGGCAGATATGGAAAACTTTAGGCGGAGAGGGAAAATAGAAGTCGGCTTCTAAGAGGGAGGTAAGAGAGGCGATTGATTTTGTTATCAATGGTGGATTGCACCGATCACACCATATGGATAAAATATCAAAAGGAGGAAGAATCATGAAGGTGTGGAAAAAACGATGGAAACAGTCTACAGCTTGTGCAATGGCATTGGCACTTGCTCTTAGTACCATGCCCGGTGGCTACGGAGGGGTATCGCAGGCGAAAGCAGATGAACCTGTAGTTGTGATGGGAGCAACTGAGTCATTGACATTGGATTTGACAGGAGGTTTGGTAGCAGGCAGTACCTATATGGAAGGTATGGTATCGGTTGGAACAGATATGCCATATACTTCAAATTATGTAACAAATAAAACGAATCCTAATGTAGAAACCGGAGAAGGAGCATTGGTGCGGTTTCAGGCGAAATATGACGGAACAGTTCGGCTAAAGGTTCAGGTAGGAGCAAATAAAGAATTTTGTGTTCATAATAAAACTACTGGTGATACAGAAGGACATGGAAAACAAACAGAAAAGAAAGATTTGACATATGATATTGCAGTAGAGGCAGGGAATGAGTATTATTTCTATGTTGATGGTTCTAAAATGCGTTTGTATGAGTTTTCTTATGAGTATGAAGAGAAAAAAGAAGACAAACCTGATAATATACAAATAGTAAAAAAGGAAAAAACTTTGTCATTAGATTTGTCGGAAGATTTGGTGAAAGACAACACTTACATGGATGGAATGGTAACTGTGGGTGAAAATATGACATTTAAGGCTGCAAATAATATTGCAGTAGATGAGAGTGGAAAGGAGTATTCCTATACAAGTTATGTAGCAGGAAAGAATAATCCAAAACCTTTAGATGGAACAGGTGCATATATTCAGTTTACACCTACTTATGATGGAGAAATTCAAGTAGCAGGAGAAGTAGGAGGTAAGTCAGGAGGAAAAAGGACTTTTTATGCAGCAACGGTTACTGGGAGTGCTGCTAAACCAAGTTTGGATTTAGAGGGCTGCTTTAAATATGATAATACATCAGGTGCAACAGAAAAGAAAGTGTTCCATATCCCAGTAAAAGCAAATGAAACTTATTATATTTATGTAGATGGTTCTAAGATGCGCTTTTATGGATTTTCTTATACTTATCAGTATGAAGAAATAGTAGAAGTTAGTGATATAGCAGCTTTCCCGGGTGCAGAAGGCGGCGGTAAGTTTGTTACTGGTGGACGTGGAAAACAGGTTTATATTGTTACGAATTTAAATGACAGCGGAGAAGGTTCTTTGCGCTGGGCTTTGGAAGAGTCAAAAAAGACAGAAGGCGGTACGATTGTATTTGAGGTTTCTGGTAATATTGAATTAAAGAGTTCTCTTCGTTTTGACGGAGTGAAGAATGTAACGATTGCCGGACAGACAGCACCGGGAGATGGAATTACGGTTTCTGGTTATGATACAAATTTAAGTAATTCAGAGAATATTATTATTCGGTATATGCGTTTCCGTCCGGGTGCGATTAATGTACATAACGGCGGAGATTCGATGGATGCTATGTGGGGACGTGACAATGACGGATTTATTATTGACCATTGTTCCTTTAGCTGGAATACAGATGAGTGTCTTTCTTTATATCGTGGCGAAAATGGTACGGTACAGTGGAGCATGGTATATGAGAGTTTGACTTTATCGGGACATTCGAAGGGCAGACATGGATATGGTGCGATTGCAGGCGGTGACAATGTTACATTCCATCATAATCTGTATGCAAATCATACTTCCAGAAATCCACGTTTAGGTGGTGGTTATAGAGGAAATGCAGATGCGGATCATGTAGCAGTTGTACAGATGAGCAACAACATTATTTATAACTGGGGCTTTAATACGACCTATGGCGGCGGTTATACTTATACAAACTTTATCAATAACTATGAAGTAGCAGGACCGGGTACAAGAGAACAGGTACAGGATTGGGTTATCAATCCGGGAGAAGATACAAAGGTCGGCGGTTTTTATATTGAAGGAAATTATATTGCAAATTATTTAGACAGAAAAAATGGGGAAGTTACACCACTGCTGACAATGGACAATATCAATGATTATGGTAAGTTTGGCGGTGCTTTAGATGGAGAGAAAAAGACAACATTGGCAACAGAACCATATCTGTCAGCAGACAGCACAGGACCGTCTAGCGGTGTTACAAATGAAGGATTTGATGAGTTTGTAAGAGAAGGCATCGATCCGGTGGAAACAACTTTTGATGAGGTACTGCAGAAGGCAGGGGCAACATATCCAAGAAGAGATGCGATGGATGCAAGAATTGCAGCAGAGGTAGAGAACGGACTTGGACGTTATATCAATACGGAACATGAAGTCGGCAATTTCTTATCGGAAGGAAATAAGATTGTAGAGTCAAGAGAAAATGGATGGGATACGGACAGAGATGGAATACCAGATGATTGGGAAAGCAAGAACGGTTTAAATCCAAATGATGCATCGGATGGAAATGCCGCTACGTTAGACGATACAGGATATACGAATCTGGAAGTATATATGAATTCTTTAGTGGATGTAGAGCATGTTGCAGAGAATCCGACTGCAAAGATTACTTCTCCTGAGAATAATGCAATGATTCAAAAGGGAAGCGAGGTTACGGTACAAGTAGCAGCAGAATCCGAATATGGTCATGCAATAGAGAGAGCAGAGTTTTATTATAGCACATTATTAGAAACAACAAAGTTTGGAGATGAAAAGGTAAACGGCGGTTCTGTAAGCTGTAAATTACCAGATCTTCCAGATGGCTCTTATTTTATTACAGCAAGAGTTTATGATTCGGAAGGAAATGCAACACAGACGACAGCAAGTGAAATTCATATCAATACAGATAAGACAGAATTAGAAGCAGATGGATGGACTTCTGTGGATATTGGGAATGTAGATTTGGAAGGATATGGAAGTCTGGACAATGGTGTTTTAACAGTAAAAGGAAATGGAAAGTTAGGAAAAGCAGAAGGCAGTGTCAGCGGTACGGATCGTGCAGATGCAAAGAAAGATGCATTCCATTATGTATATAAGGAAATTACAGGGGATGTAGAAATTACAGCAAAACTGGAGTCGATTAGTTCTGTAGATAACCATGCATTTGCAGGAATTATGGTTCGGGATGATTTAGATGACAATGCAGCAACTGCAGCACTTGGGCTTTCTTGGACAAAGACAGACGAATCGGTAGGAATACCGTGGAGTATGTATTTAACAGGAAGAAATGTAAAAGGCGAGAAGTTTGACAATATCAGTGAAACGATTGATGATGTAAAGAGTGCAGAAAAAGAGGGAATTGTTCTTCAGCCTGCGGTGAAGTTTAAAGATGGTGCAGAAGAATTAGGATATTGGATGCGTCTGGTGCGCCGTGGAAATACATTTACTGCTTATAGTTCGGCAGACGGAAAGACTTGGGATTTGATCGGCAGCAGAACAGTAGAAATGGATGAGAAGGTATATGTAGGTTTTGCAGCAGAGAGCAATCGTGTAGCAAATGAAATTGAACAGCTTAATACTGCACGTTTCTCAAATGTAAGTGTAAAGACAGCAATTTATGAAATTACTTACAATTTGGAAAATATTGAAATTAACAATCCTCCTGAAACGGTAACAGATGGAAATGATATTAATATAACTTTAACAACAACAAAGGGATATCGGATTCCAGATGTGGTACAGGTTAAAATTGGAAATGCAAAACCAGTAGATGTAGCAGTGAATTTGATTGATCCATTGGAAGGAACTTTGACGATTACAAATATTACCGGACCGGTTACAATTACAGCAAAAGCAGAGATTGATAAGACCGGAATTGAGCAGGTAAGCCCGACTGTAATTGATAATGACAATTATATGACAGTAACAGAAGAGAATGGTGCGCTTGTTTTGGCACAGACAGCAGAAAAAGGAAGAATTACGAAAAATTCCGATACAGGGGAATTAGCACAGAATATCAGTTACTATGTATTCCCTAAGACTACTGATGCACAGACCATGGAAATGGATGTAACGATTTTGAATCGTGTCGATGATACCAGCAAGGATAAGGGATTATTTGTCGGTGTATTTGAAATCGGAAACGGAAAAGAGCAGTTTAGTTCGTTAGGATTTAGAAACGTATCTGGTACTGCCAGTGAAAAAGGCGGATTTACAGGATATTGGACAAAAGCAAATGGTACTTCTGGAAATGGCGGAAGTAAGTCAAATAATGGTATGCCAAATGACGATCCACATACAAAACCGGGATATGAATTAGATAAGACATATCATATTGTATTTGAAAAGACAAACAATGGTTATAAAGTAACTTATACCGGAACTTATCCGGGAGCAGATTCTGGTGTTTATCCAGCAGGAGCTACCAACAGTCCAGAAATGAATTTGTATAAAATATTCTCTGACAGAAGACCTTCTGGGGAAGAAGATGTACAGTATGGTATGGCATTGATTGGTGTAACAGCAAAAGTAGAAAATTTGACGCTGACTGATTCAAGAGGCAGAACGATCTACAAGCAGAATGATGTGGCAACAGGAATTGCAGAAGAAGAGCTGAAACTGACCCTTCCATCTTCTGGTATTACAAAGGAAGAGATTATTGAAAAACTTCCTGCAGAGGCAAAAGTAATGTTTGAGTCTGGTTCTTATCAGAAGAAGGCAGTGACATGGGATACAACAGGATTAAAGGATCTTTATAACAGAGATACTACAATTACTTTAAATGGTACAGTAGAAGAGTATCCAGATTTCTCTGCATCGATGAAAATAGTATTAAAGAAAGAAGTAGTTGTTTCAGATGATGATGACGACGATGATGACGACAGCAGTACAAGCAGCTCTTCTTCCTCGAGTTCTTCTACCGCATCGGTTAGCTTGTCTGCAAGCGAACAGAGTAAGGTAAATGAAGTATTAGGAAGCGGTACGACAGTACAAAGTGTTGTAGAAAACAATGAAGGAAAATTGATTGTTTCGACAAAACAAGATGTTGTATTCTATGAGAAGAACGGAACACTTTCAAAGGATAAATGGCAGATAGTTGCAGGTTCTTGGTATTACTTTGGTTCAGACAGCAAGGCAGTAAGCGGTTGGCTGAAGACAGGGGATAAGTGGTACTTTATGGATCAGGCAGATAAGAAGATGGAAACCGGTTGGTTAAAGACTGCAGATGGCAAGTGGTATTTGCTTGACAGTGTAAATGGAGATATGAAGAGCGGCTGGCAGATGAGAGGCGGCAAGTGGTATCTCTTAGATGAAGCAAATGGAGATATGAAGACTGGCTGGCAGATAAGAGGCGGTAAATGGTATCTTTTAGATGGTATTAATGGAGATATGAAGACCGGCTGGCAGCAGACAGCAGATGGTAAATGGTATTATATGAATTCCTCTGGTGAGATGGCAGCAAATACAACAACTCCAGATGGTTATCGGGTTGGACCTACAGGAGCATGGATTCGGTAACAAAGAATTAGATAGTTTTAAAAGGTATTAAAAATTAGCCCTGTTTATGTAGATTAGAAATATATTTATATGAACAGGGCTTATTTTGCAAAAAAGGAAGGTAATATAGGATGAAAAATTTTATTAATCAATCGAAAAAGATTTTGACTGGTGCAATGGCAGCACTTGTAATGTTTTCTTCCGCTTTACCAGTACAGGCAGAGCCTAATTTTGATCCGATTCATTCTTATATAGCAGACAGAAAGACAGATGTATGGGATTTTGGTGGAGTAGAAGAAACCGATACAGAAAAGTACGAAAATCATATTCAAAAAAGTTTTTATGATGATTTGGATGCAGCTTTATTTAAATCTCCCGGTGTATTTGTAGAATCTGGAACATATGAGTTTGATGATTTGGTATGGCTTCGCAAAGATAATGATCGTATTTATTATAATAATGCAGACAGTACAGCAGGCGGAAAGAATAGTGCAGATAAAAATAAAGATAAATATAAGTTTGAGTTTGAAGATGGTTATACCAGCAGAGGTGCTTATTATGCGTCTGGCGTAGGGGAAGATGACGGAAAAGGAAACCGATGCGTTGAGGTGAAAAATGTACTTCCGGGGGATAAAATTACGGTTTATATTATGGTAGAAAATAATGATATGGATCTGCATTTTCTCTATGAGGGCAGTGAAGGGGAACAGGACGATATAATTTCTTTGGTAACAAAGCAGTATACAAAGAAAGAGTTTATTGCAGAGTATGCTGGAACTTATAAATTATATTTAAATAATGGAAAGGGAAAACCTAGATTTTTACGTGTTACTAGAACACCAAATGTTTTAATAAAGGGAACGGTTGATTTAGGCGGAAATACAATTACAGATTATTCGGTTGTATTGGAAGATAAAACTTCTGGTAAACAGATGACTGCCACACTTTATGAAGATGGAACTTTTGCTGCTTTAGTTCCTGCTGATACTACTTTAACAGCGATTTTAACAGGAGTAAAAGGATATGGATTTACAGATATTTCTAAAGTAATTTCAGTTACAGATACTGCAGTAGAAAATATTGAATTAGTAGTGGAAGAGAAGAAATTAGGAACATTGTCTGGTGTAATTTCTGGTTTTGCACAGGATTTTGATAAGTCAAATTTAAAAATGGTATTATCCTGTACTGATCCTTCTTTATTAAAGGAGGATATTACACTTGAAGTAGCAGCAGATTGGACATATTCTGTAGAGTTAGAAGAGGGCGTGGAATATCGGCTTACTATGACAGGTGCAAATGATTATAATTTTACAGAAGATGTGATTATTCAATTAACAGGAGATAATACAAAAGAGATTGTAGTAAAAGCAAAAGAACTTTATCCTGTATCGGGAAAATTTTTGGGTTTAGCAGAGGATGCTAAAGTAGAAAAGATTAGTTTTGTCAATTTGGACGATGAGTATACTTATACAGGGATGGTAACAGAAGATGGTTATACAGGAGATTTGCGGACTGGTGAATATGAAATTTTAGCACCGGTAGATGGTTATAAAATGGTAGGGCATATTGTAGTGGATCAGGCATCGGCAGAAAAAGATTTGCTTTATCTTTCTACAGCAAAGGAAGAAATGGATCTGGTATCGGATCTCTATGTAGGTTATCCATCCAGTGAACAAGAAGAGGGTGCTTTTTATTATGAAACAGTAAAAGAGGCAGTAAAGGCATGTGCTGCAATGAATCCGTCCAGTGAAGCAGAGCGGATTACGGTTCATATTTATCCGGGCACATATCGGGAACAAGTGACGATTGAAACGCCATATCTTACTTTTATCAATGATTATCCAGAGCAGGAAGTGTTGTTGACTTGGTATTATGGAGTAGGATATAAATATTATAGTGTAAATGCGGACGGATATTATGATGAAAATCTTGCATTTGATAAATATGCACAGAACAGTGTAAGTAAGTGGGGTGCATCGGTTTATTTAAAGACAAGTGCAACGGATTTTAAAGCAGAAAATATTACATTTGAAACTTCTTTTAACCGTTATTTGACAGAAGAAGAAGTAGCAGACGGTGCACAGCCGGATATGAAAGAAGCAATTCGTGTATTGCGGGAAGGTGATGTAGATGTGCGGGCAAAGACTTCTACAGAGCGGGCTTGTGCATTGGCAATCGATGCTGATCGGGCAGAATTTAAAAATTGTACTATATTAGGAAGTCAGGATACTTTATTTATTCAGAATAAGACACATACTTATTTTAAAGAATGTCTGATTTCTGGAAATACAGATTATATTTTTGGAGATGGTGATGCTGTATTTGAACGCTGTGAATTGCAGTGGTATGGTTATAGTGATAAAGTATCCGGCGGATATATTACGGCTGTTCAAAATCAAGCACCAAAGGGATGTTTGTTTTTAAATTGTCATGTGACAGCAAATCCAGAACTGCTGGTAGAAAACGGATGTTTTGGACGTCCATGGAGAGAGGGTGCACATGTTGTATTTTTCAATACCGTTTTGGAATCAGAGGATTTGATTCGACCAGTTGGATGGGCGGATATGAGCGGCGGAAAGGCTGAAAATTCATTTTTCCGTGAATTTAATACAACTTTGCCGGATGGTACAGCAGTGGATACTTCTGAGCGAATTAAAGATACTGTGATTAGTGCAGAAGAAGCAGAAAAGATTCATGCTGAGGATTATTTTGCAGATTGGATGCCGTCTTACTATACAGAGAAAGAGCCGGAAGAACCAGATAAAGAGGTATTGAAAGTAGAAAAATTTGAAGATTTGACAATCGATATTTCAAAAGAGGGTATCAGTAAGCAGGAGATTATGGCAAAAGTTCCGACTGGTGCGGCAGTGACTTGTACATCTGGTGAGAAAATGGAAGCAGAGGTGGTATGGGATGATTCAAAGTTAGAAGAAACTTATACTAAATCAACGGAATTGACATTGACAGGAACATTGAAGGAATTTGAAACGGTTGATGTAACAATTAAGGTAGTTTTAGTTGCGCCGAAAGATCCAGAGAAGCCAAGTGAACCAGAGAAACCGGAGAAGCCAGATAAGCCAAGCAGACCGTCGGATGATGATGACGACGATGATGATGAAGATGACAGTGAAGAGATACGGTCAGATTTGACTTATAGTGAACAGAATAAAGTAGAGGAAGTTTTTGGAAGTTCTGCAAGGATTCAAGAGGTAGTAGAAAGCAATACGGGGAAATTAGTAATCAGTGTAGAAAAAGAAATTGTTTTCTGTGAGAAAAACGGAACTCTTTCAAAAGATAAGTGGCAGCTAGTAGATGGTTCTTGGTATTACTTTGGTTCTGATAACAAGGCAGTAAGCGGTTGGCTTAAGACAGGAAATAAGTGGTACTTTATGGATCAGATGGACAAGAAAATGGAAACCGGCTGGTTAAAGACAGCGGATGGCAAGTGGTATTTGTTGGATAGTGTAAATGGAGATATGAAGACCGGCTGGCAGATGAGAGGCGGTAAGTGGTATCTTTTGGATGGAATCAATGGAGATATGAAGATTGGCTGGCAGCAGACGGCGGATGGTAAGTGGTATTATATGAGTGCTTCTGGTGAGATGGCAGCGAATACAATAACGCCGGATGGTTATCAGGTTGGACCTACGGGTGCGTGGATTCATTAAAGAATAGAATTTTATATAGGAGTTTTAAATATATAGCAGGTAATCTTGGGGATTATCTGCTGTATTTTGTTTTTGATTAGGGGGATATTCTTGCTGGAGGTTGGAATGAAATCGGACAGGACGCCGGAATCCAATAAGAGGTCTATTCCGAACCCGCTCTCGCTTAGCATTTCCTCGTAGCGGATACTAAGGCACTAAAAGACAGTGCCTAAGTACCGACGGGAAATGATAGTTCTTCATAGACCTCTTATTGGATTCCGGCTGTGTATTTAGAGCAATTTAGGATGAATAGGAGATACAGAATTTGTGGATAAAAGAATAAGTGTCAAAATGTGAAAATTTTATGCCAAATAATGCGCTGTTTAGGGAATAGGATTGAAATTTTTGGTGGGATTGTTATAATAAGGATAAAAAAATAGGGTAAATTTAAGAAAGTTTAACAGATAAATAAGGACGGCAGAAAAAAAGTTTGGCAAAGTGTATAAAAGAAATTGATATATAGATTTATTTTGCTATTTGTGATGAAAGGCATCATAAGGATAGAAGTAAAGAATAAAGGAGGAATTAGCATGAAATCGTGGAAGAAACGATGGAAAAAATCTGTAGCTTATGTAATGGCATTTACGCTTGCTTTGAGTAACGCTCCTAATTACGGGGGGGTAGTGCAGTAAGGGCTGATGAGATTCCTATAGTGGTGATGGGAGCAGAAACAGAAACTGTGACAGTAGATGTGTTGAAATTATGGGACACTTCTATTGCATCTATGGAAGTGGGAAAAGATTATGAGCTTGGTGATGTGAAGATATCAGCAGGGACAAATTTTACGTATGATAG
>CAJUGZ010000096.1 GCA_910585855.1 uncultured Lachnospiraceae bacterium
GCCATGCGGGCGAATTGCACTCCGGTCTGTCCGGTTGGATGCATGGAAATGCAGAAGTTTTAGAACTTCTTACTTTTTGGAAACCGGAACAGCAGGCTGCCCACCGTTTTTGCATCTGGCGTCCTATCTATGAAAGAACCCCCTCCAACAGTATCCTACTATTATATTCTTATTTGGTTTACATAAGGCTTTATCCTATCAGCCTCCTCTTTATCTGCTATTAAAATTCCATTCTGATTTGCAGAAACAACTATATTTTCTAAACCTATACATAAAATCGGCAAATCCAATTTATTCACTACATGCACATTATCACAGTCAGAACTTACAATAACATTACCAATTATTTTTTCTTTTATTACTTCTGTCAATGTTTTCCATGTTCCTAAATCTTTCCATATCCCCATAAAACGCATTACCTGAATTTTTTTCTCTTGCTCTACTACAGCATAATCAAAACTAATTTTTTGCAATGTATGATATCTAGAATAAAATTCTTGATAATTTCTAAAAGAAACCACTTCTCTTGCCTTTTCTAATATTTTCTCAATCTGAATAGCAAATACACCACTATTCCATAAAGCTCCCTGTAAAAGATACATTTTTGCTTTTTCAACTGTTGGTTTTTCTTTAAATTCTAATACATCACTTACTTTTTCCTTTTTAGATGGAATAATATAACCATATCTTTCACTTGGACAAGTCGGTTCTATTCCCATCAATGCCAGATTAATCTCTTTCTTTTTTGCTAACTGTTCCAGTTCTTTCAGTGCTTCAAAATAATCTTCTTCTACATAAGGATCAACTGGACATATCACAACAACTTCTTCCTTTGGAATCTTTTTTACCTCATAAAGATATGCAGCAGCTAATACAATCGCAGGAAATGTATCTCTTGTACAAGGCTCTTCACATAAAGAAACCATATCCCCTAATTGATCATAAACTGCTGCCATCTGTGTTTTCGATGCTGTAATGGTAATCTTTGCCTCCCTGTCCACTTTTTGAATCTGTCGGTACATTCGCTGCAGCATAGATTCATATGTACCATCTTCTGTTTGAAAGATTGGAAGAAACTGTTTGGAATCACCCTCATTTGTAAAAGGCCACAATCGTTTCCCAGAACCTCCTGATAACAGTATAATATTCATATTTTATCCTTTCATTTTTTCTGCTTCTCGTAAGTCAAATACCATTGATATGTTTTTTCTAGCCCTTCTTCAATCGAACTATGCGGCTTCCATCCTAATTGATATAATTTAGCAGAATCAACCATTTTTCTATACATTCCTTCTGGTTTTGATGAATCAAATACAATATTTCCAGTATATCCAATTACCTTTTTTATCATTTTGGCAATTTCTAATATGGTAAAGTCCTGCCCATATCCAATATTAATAAATTCCTTTCCGCTATAGTGATCCATTACATACACACAGGCATCTGCAAATTCATCTGCAAAAAGCAATTCACGGTACACCTTTCCTGTTCCCCAAACAGTAACTTCTTCTTTTTTTTGAATTTTTGCCTGATGAAAGCGTCTTATCAGGGAAGGAACCATATGAGCCGTTTCCTCTTCAAAATGATCAAAATATCCATATAAATTACAAGGCATGACACTAATAAAATCCACTCCATACTGTTGTTTATAATATTCACATAATTTTAAGCCCGCAATTTTTGCAACTGCATAACCTTCATTTGTTGGTTCTAATGCTCCGCTTAACAAGTACTCCTCTTTTAATGGCTGCTTTGCATCTTTTGGATAAATACAGGAAGAACCCAAAAACATCAGCTTTTTTACCTGATTTCTATAGGCACTGTCTATTACATGAGATTGAATTAACAAATTTTTCATTAAAAAGTCTGCTGGTTTTTCTTTATTAATAGCAATTCCTCCTACCAAAGCAGCCGCTAAAAAAACATACTCTGGTTTCTCCTTTTTAAAAAACTGCTCTGTTTCTCTTTGATTTGTTAAGTCCAATTCCTGATGTGTCCGGCAAATCAAATTGCAGTAACCCTTCTCTTTTAAATTCCTTAAGATAGCAGATCCTGCCATTCCGCTATGTCCGGCAATATATATTTTTGCATCCTGTTCCATTCATTTTTCTCCTATATCTTTGATAAAATTTTCTGAAAGCATGAAAGAAAATAATCTATTTTATCCAAATTCCGCGTTCCATGATTTCCTATAAAAAATCCATTTTCATGCACTTCATCTGCATTTTCTAGAACACCTGCTATGCTGTAATCCATATAACGAATAACCGGATTTTTTGTAAAATTTCCGGCTACAACGGGACGAACTTCTATTCCTGCTGCTTCTAATTTTTTTACTACACTATCCCGTTTTCCCTTATACTCCTCTTCCAATACAATCGCAAATCCAAACCATGAGCTTTTCTCTATTTCTTTCTGAATCCGAATCCCTCTCCAACCAGACAGCTTTTCTGCAAAATATACTGCATTTTCCCTTCTTACTTTTATAATTTGATCCATCTTTTTTAACTGTTCTCTTCCTATTGCTCCCTCCATCTCAATCGGTCTTAAATTAAAACCCGGCAGAATAAAATGATAACTTTCATAAAATTGATTTTCACTCTTTTGATAAATACTGCTGTTCTTTGGAAGATTTCTTGTCCATCCATGCGCACGAATCACTAACATATAGTGATAAAGTTCCTCATTATTTGTTACAGTAACTCCACCCTCCATTGTACAAAGATGATGCGAATAAAAAGTAGAATAGGTACCCAATAATCCCAATGTACCAAGCTGTTTTCCTTTATAAATACCACCTAATGCTTCACAATTATCTTCTATTAATAATAAATGTTTTCTTTGACAAATTTCTAAAATAATATCAAATTCATTGGGATTCCCTAATAAATTTACTGCACAAATCATTTTTGTATTTGGTGTAAGAGCCTCTTCTATTTTTTTTGTTTCAAAATTTAAAGTGTTTTTATCAATATCTAAAAACCGCAGCTTTAACCCCATTTGATAAAGTGGAAAATAGGTCGTACTCCATGATACTGCTGGTACTAATACTTCATCCCCTTTTTGCAGATATCCAGAATAAATCAGTGCTGCCACAGCCAAAAGGTTTGCTGCTGAACCAGAACTTGTCATAACAGCATATTTTACGCCAAATTTTTTTGCAAATTCTATTTCATACTGTTTCACTTCTTTCCCCATAGAAAACTGATTGGACTGTACTACTCGATTGATCGCATTAATTTCTTCCTTGTCCCAAGTATTATCACATAATTGATACTGCATCTGTCCTATTCCTCCCCTCCAAACTGCAGATCATGTTCCACCATATTTTTTACTAACTCTTGAAATGAAGTTTTTCTTGGATTCCATCCAAGCTGTTCTTTTGCTTTTGTTGGATCTCCTAATAACGTTACTACATCGGTTGGACGAAAAAATTCTTTGGAAACCTCTACGAATATTCTCCCTGTCTTTTTGTCAATCCCCTTTTCTTCCATTCCTTTTCCTATCCATTCCAATTCAATCCCTGCATAGCCAAAAGCCAACGTACAAAATTCTCTTACCGAATGTTGCTCCCCCGTGGCAATTACAAAATCTTCTGCTGTTTTATATTGAAGAATCAGCCACATACACTCTACATAGTCTTTCGCATAGCCCCAATCCCGCCATGCATCCAAATTCCCAAGATACAATTTTTCCTGTTTCCCAGATATAATTTTTGCAACTGCAAGTGTAATCTTTCTTGTAACAAAACTTCCCCCCCTGCGTTCTGATTCATGATTAAATAAAATTCCATTTGCTGCAAATATGCCATATGCCTCCCTATAATTCTTCACAATCCAAAAGGCATATTGTTTCGCAGCAGCATAAGGCGAATATGGATAAAACGGTGTAGTTTCTTTTTGGGGGATCTCCTGTACCTTTCCAAATAACTCAGAGGTAGATGCCTGATAAAAACGACAGTCTTTTTCTATTCCGGCTATTCGAACCGCTTCTAACATACGAATCGTTCCCAAAGCATCTGCCTCTGCTGTATACTCTGGAACGGCAAATGAAACTTGAACATGACTTTGTGCCGCTAAATGATAAATCTCATCTGGTTTTACCATACAAATAATCTTTACAAGACTGACTGCATCTGTGATATCTCCATAGTGCAGCCAAAAAGACTTATTCTTCAGTAAATGCTCAATTCTCTCATACCTTTCTACAGAAGAACGCCTTACAATACCATGTACTAAATATCCTTTTTCCAGTAAAAATTCTGCCAGATAAGAACCATCCTGCCCTGTAATTCCTGTTATTAATGCTGACTTTTTCATTTTTTCTCCTATATTTACGTTTTCTTTATATCTCTCGATATGTTGTATTAATGACTAATTGTTTTTTTTGATTAAGAAGCGCTGCCAAATAGCAAAAAGAACTATTCGATACTATCATTCCTTTGCACTGGCTCATAAGCCAAAGATCAATATAATTCTTTCCATTTCGATTTCCTTCTATATAAGTAACGGTACGAAACCGTTTTAATCCCAATTTATCCTGATTTTCCTTACACCATAAAATATCATCCGAAAAAACAAATAAATCCCATTCAACAGATGTATACTGAAGAAATTTATCCACCATCTCTTTATACCCTTCTAAAGGATACACCCATCCAAGATCAACAAAATCTCCTCTTCTAATATGCAGACAAGCGGACTGTGTTGTCTGAATTAATCTTAAATACTCTTTATTTTTTTCTTCCACAGGATCAGGAAGAAAAAATTCTTTTAAAAATTCATTCTGAAATCTTGCAAACCAATGTTTATTAATCCAATATCCGTCATAATAGATATCTCCTTCATAATCTTGTATTTCAGGAAAATACTGATTGCAGGGAATGACAATTCTTTTTCCATTAAATTTCAAATGTTCTCCCACTTCGGATACCATATAAAGTTCATCAATCACTTCTTTTAATAAAAGAGGGATCGATTTTCCCCTCTTACACTCTGACAGCATATATTCCCAAACATCTGGTTCAAAATATTCACTTAATAAATAAGGCTTTAAATGAAACACTTTTCCTAATTCATATCCATTATGAATCTGAACCAATCCAAAATAAGAATCATCCAGATACATCCGTTCTCCGGGATGAGAAAGTTCATAATATCGTGCAAAAATATACTGAAACGCCTGATTTGCCAATCCGCCATCCAATAATGCTACTTTCATTTCATAACCTCTTTCTTCGTAATGAAATTAAAAATCTTATCCTAAAAATAATCGTTAATGAAACATTCGATTCGTCTTTTTTAACAATTCCTGCACTTCCTTTTCTTCTGGAACATACTTTACTAATTCCTCTAATATTGCTTTTGCTTCCACATATTTCTCTTCTTCTAAAAATTGTTTTACTCGCTTCTTTAACGCCTCGGAGAGTTTCAATAATTCGTTTCTTGCTTCTATAATACGATTATCTTTTTCTTCAATAAAACTGCTAAATTTTTTCATATAACACTTGATAATCCTCTGAAACGGTGGATAACAATCGATTAATTGTTTCATCTTCTCTACTGCTTCTTTGTCTTCTCCATTTTCCCGAACCTTTTTTATCTTTAATAATTGAACAGCAATTCGACATTCTTGCGGCAGCATCTCTAAATACTGTTCAAATACCTCTTTTTTATAAAATTTTTTGTGAAACTCATATTCCATAGCGGCAAATTCAAAAAGTTTTTTCTCTAAACTTTCAAACTTTTCTACTTCTGGATTAATATGAAGCAAATATCCTTCCTTTATTTTCATAAATAAAAAATCATAACGAATATCCTCTGTTTTTTTCCACCTTTTTACTTGTTCTTCTTTATATTGAAAATCTTTTTCATTTCCATATGTAATCCACTGACAAATTCCACTTCTCCATGTATCAAAATCAATTCTTAGAAAAAAAGGCTCCATTTCTAACTGATATTCCTGCGCAATCTTCCAAATTTCTATATCTAAATTAAAAATATCAAATACATGGCGAAATAACTTATCATATAAAGAAGGAATCTCTTTTTCTTCTCCCTGCTGCCTTGCATATAAAATCTTTAAATAGGTAATATACCAATGGGTATGATCGACCTCCGAAAAAATCCGTATCATACGTTCAAACTGTTCTTTTGCTTTTTCTTCTGGTATACTGATCACAACACTATTTTCTTCCAAATCAGATTCCTTATCATTATGCTTCCAAAATTGATAATCTTTTTCTATCTTCTGCAAAATTGGAATAACTCCTCCAATATTATTAACTCTTTCACTCATTGTTTTTGCCATTTTAATATAACTAGAACGAAATTCTGTTTCTACCATATGCTGTATCACAATTCCCATAAAATCCGGGTGAAGCAGCATACAAGTATCTTTCCATCCTAATTGATAAAAATATTCCTCTAAAATATCATCTCGTCCAATTTTTACCGATGCCATAATTCCATGAAGCAGCATATCTTCATAAATAGATTTTTGAAAAGTATCCCCTATTAACATTCCGCCCTGTTCATAAATTTCGGTTTCGTCTTTTCCGATTTTTTTATAAATCTGCACATATTTTTCAAAAGCATAGACACATTTTTCATAATTCTCCTGCTGATACTGCATCATTACTGCACATTTATAAAGATATGCCTGTGCCAGTTTTGTTAAATCCTTTTCCTGAAATCCTGCCTCTAAACATTCCTTTTCCTTTGCATAATCATATTTATGATAATAAGCATCTGCTAAATATCCATAAAAAGTACCAAGTGCCCTCGCCATACCAGTATCTCTTTGTTTTGCCTTATGATATTTTGAAATTGCCTTTTGTGCCGTTTCAATTACTTTTCCATATTCCTGAATCCCCATATATTCCTGAAGCATCTGCGTATCCCATCGAAACTCCATAGGCTCTTTTTTCATCATATCTACCAATAGATCTACATTTCGTTTGGAATGTTCATACTTTTCTTTATTCGATTTAAAAATATATCCAAAATGCTTTACATATGTATGAAACAATTTTGTAGGCGGCTTTCCGGGTGAAAGATATTCATGAATAGAACTGACAAACTGTGTATTTTTCTCTAATTTTATCATTCGGCTTACATTTGCATCCATATAATTTGTTTCTTGATAATTGGTATAGTTTCTTTGTATATAACAAGCAGAACGATACTTTTTATACTCTCCGCTTTTAAAAAAATCAATAATCTCCGATACATCCTCAAACCATTCATCATCATCCAAATATAAAAACCATTCCCCTGTTGCCTGTTTTAACCCTGCATTTCTTGCTTTTGAAAAATCTGCACACCAAATAAACGAAACAATTTTATCGGTATATTCCTCTATAATTGCTCTGGTATCCTTATCACATCCTGTATCCACAAGAATTAACTCACAAGGAAGCTGCTCCATAAACGGCTTTAAAGAATCCAAACACTGTCTTGTTTCTTTTCTGCCAGATACCAATAAAGATATCGATAATACAACACGATTTTCTTCCATAATTTATCCTCATTTCTTTTTCACAACATTCTGACATCACCATTATTTTTTCTTTTTAATTTAAAACAAGGAGTCAACCAAAGCTGACTCCCTGACCACTTGACTCCTTATAAAAACTCTTTTATTAACCAAGTAAACTAAGAACACCCTGATTCGACTGATTTGCCTGTGCAAGCATAGACTGACCTGCCTGTGCCAAAATATTATTTTTAGAATAATTCACCATCTCTGTTGCCATATCCGTATCACGAATCTGAGATTCTGCAGATGTAGTATTTTCTACAATATTATCCAAGTTAGCAATCGTATGTTCTAATCGATTCTGAATTGCACCAAGCCCAGAACGCTGAGAAGAAACTTTTGATAATGCTGCAGCAATCGTTTCAATCGCATCTAATGCATTTTTATCGTCCTCTCCTGTTACCTTTACATCTTTAATGCCTAGTACCGTTGCATTCATAGATTCCAGTTCGATTGTAATCTGGTTTTCTTTTGTTGCATCTGCGCCTACATGGAAGGACAGCTTTAATTTACCCATTGCAGCCTCTCCCTTTTGTACATAGGCATCTACTTCTTTATCAGAAGCCTTCTTTAATTCATCTCCGTCTTTAATAAATAATCCGCCATTTACCGTATTGTCATACGTACCATCTTCCTTAAAATAACGATATAATCCATTAGCTGCAATTTCATTTCCGTCTTTATCACATAACTGCGTTCCTGCTTCTTTACTAACCTTTGAAAGATCTGTCACTTTTCCAACTACAGTATCTTTAATAATATTAGAATAATAGTTAGCAGATGGATCCAGCATTGTTCCTGCGGCTACCTCTTGCCCATTACTATCATATAATGTTACTGAGCTTGCTGCTTTATAACCGGTTACAGTAGCAATATCATTTGTTGCTACTGCAGAATACGTAACGCTTCCTCCTGTTACCGAATCCAGTTTATAATAAGTTGCCGTTGTATCAAACTCCGCTCCGTTTGCTACAGCCTTAAATTCTGTACCGTCCTTTACATACAACCCAACTGTATTAATCATTTGAACTTTCTCAGAATACTTACTTGTATTAGCATCACTAAGACTGGAATAATACGTTGCACCTGTATCAATCACATCTCCTGATGCAACTGCATTTCCATTGACATCATACATAGTCGTAGCCGCTTTATATCCAGTCGCCGTAACAACTGCTGTACTCGCTACAGCTTTATATTCCACAACACCACTTGAATTTGCTGATAAAGTATAATAAGTTGTGCTTGTGTATTCTGCACCCTTTTCTACTTCTACATAAGAACTACCGCTTAAAACATAATAACCTGTTGTATTAACCACTGTTGTTGAAACTGAATATGTTGCTCCTGTCAATAATGTAGGTGCAATTTCTGCTCCTACTTTTGAAGAAGTAACAGATACCTTTTCTCCAACAACTGCTTTTTCTGTATAATAAGTAGCTGTCGCATCCAGCACACTTCCTGCTGCAACAGTTGAAACACTTCCATCTGTTCCTACTTTATACAAATCTGTATTTGCGATCATTGCCTGTGTCTTATAGGAATAATCGATACCCTTTGTTCCGTTCTTATCGCCCTTCAGCAAATAAGTTTCGTTGAACTTTGTGGTTTCAGCAACACGGTCAATTTCTGTGATTAACTGATCAATTTCATCTTGAATATTCTTTCGATCGGATTCAGAATTTGTACTGTTTGCTGCCTGTACAGCCAATTCATTCATTCTTTGCAACATATCGGTTACTTCTGTCAATGCTCCCTCTGCTGTCTGTACAGAGGAAATACCATCCTGTGCATTAGAAGAAGCCTTTGTCAAACCACGAATCTGCTTTCTCATCTTTTCCGAAATAGAAAGACCTGCTGCATCATCTGCTGCACGATTAATTCGATAACCAGATGACAATTTTTCTGTTGATTTTGCTTGGGAATTTGTTGTGATGCCTAACATTCTGTTGGCGTTCATTGCTGTAAGATTGTGTTGTACTACCATACTCATAAAATTTTACCTCCATGTCTTTCTGTGCAAATCCATTTGCATCCATTTTTAAATACTAGATTTTTTGTTTTACCTTTTTTATTTCTGTTACATTTATAATAAAACATCCAAGCCCTGCCAATTTTCAGTACTAATCCTGCGCAGTTTAACGTTCCCTTTATCCGCAGTACTCTTCTGCTTATTATCAAAATCAAATTTTTCAGCAGCTATTTCTTCCATGCCGCTTTTTCTTTACATACTTTTCTGGATGTTCCACCTCTCTGTAATACTTTGGAAGATTTTCCCGCTCCTCCAGATTGGTGATCCGTTTTTCAATCGCCTTGCTTCTGGCAATATTTACTTCTTTTGGTGCTTCAATCATTACTCGGGTATGATTTGCTGTTCCACCTAAAAATACAATTTTAATATCTTCACCAATCATAAGGTACTCTTCTGTACTCACTGTCAGTCGTAACATACTTCTACCTCCATGTAATTTTTTTAATTTTTTCTGCTGCCTTGCATAAATCGCCTTTTTTTATCCTATACTACCGATAGAAAAACAAAAGTAACTGAATCTTAACTTGTGTTACATTTTTTATGCCTATAACATAATATTTTGGAAAACAAGATCCTGCTCGTCTTGGTCAATTCCAAGATAGCACTTTGTGATTTGATAAGAAGAATGATGATAGATATGCATTAATAACGCCGGAGAAGTTCCCTGCTTCCAAGCATGATAACCAAATGTCTTCCGCAAAGAATGACAGCTAATTGTTCCCTCTAATCCGCAATAAGTTGCTGCCTCCTTAATAATTCGAAATGCCTGTACCCGTGTAATCGGAAGGTTTTCATCCTTTTGCCCGATAAAAAGAAAATCCTCTGCTTTTGGAGGATTGTTTTGCTCAGATAAAAAAACATAATAAGAAATCAATGCATCTTTAATATTTTGATTTACAAAAATGCACGAATCCTTTCCTGTCTTTTTTTCCTTTATATAAATATGTTTCTTTACTTGCCCGCTGTCCGACTCGTAAAGATCACCCCATTTCAGGGAAAGAATATCGGAGATTCGCAGTGCTGTATTTAACCCAGTAATCATCAAAAGATAATTTCTAGGGTTCGGATGTACTGTTGCATAATAGGCTTTCATCTTCTGCAAATCCTCTGTAGATTTGATTGGCTGTGCTGTGTTCATAATAGATAAGCTCCTTTCTCTTAAGAAAATAAAAAGAAGCCAAAGCAGAACTTTATAAAAAAAATTAAAAAAAAAGAAAAAGCTATAAAGTAATCTGCTAAAGCTTCCGATAATAAAGGTGTAAACAAAAATGTAACACAAGTTAAGATTGTGTTACATTTTTTCATGCACTTATAAAAGAAACACAGCCAATTAATAGAATCCAAGAGGACGCCAGAATCCAAAGAAAGGTCGGCTGAACTAGCTGAACTCGGAAGGAAGGCCTATGCAGGGTCATCATTTCCCGTCAGCACTTAGGCACGGTACTGTTGTATTTTTGTGCCTTATGTATCCGCTATAAAAATAGGAAATGCTAAGCGCAAGCGAACCCGGAATAGACCTTCCTTCCGAATTCAACGTCCCCCTCCAAACACCTACCCCATAAATTTACACAAAAAAACACATGGTATATATTTTAAAATACAATCCATGTGTTTCTTTTTTATTTATTTCTAATTACAGCTTACTCCGCCATCTGCCACAATCACCGATCCATTGATAAAAGCAGCTCCCTCACTGACAAGGAACAATACAACAGAAGCAATATCCTTTGGCTTACCCTGTGGAATCGACCGATCCAATCCTGCCATCACACGATCTAATCCCAACTGACTGACCTGCTGTCCATTCATTACTTCTGTTTCCACACCACCCGGACAAATTACATTACAGCGAATCTTTTTATTTGCATACATATAAGCAGTATTTTTAGTTAAACCAACTAATGCATGTTTTGATGCGGTATAAGCAGCCCCCGCACGGCAGCCGCAAACTCCTCCAATTGATGCAATATTTACAATATTTCCTCCATTTTCCTGTTTCTCCATAACCTGCACTGCCTTCCTCATTGCATACATCGGTCCTGTTAGATTTACAGCTATAATCTTATCCCATATCTCATTTGTTACCTCAGCTACTGTTTTAAATTCATCCAACACCCCTGCATTATTTACTAATACATCCAGCCTGCCACATTCCTTTACAGCCAGTTCAATCATTCCCTCATTTACTTCCTGAGAAGAAATATCTCCCGCATATGGAATAATTTTTCCTGCAAACCCTTCTGCACACTTTGCTAACTCCTCTAACCGTTCTGCCCGCCGAGCAACTACAATTACAACCGCTCCCTCTTTTGCAAATTCTAATGCAATCTCATATCCCATTCCCGAACTTGCACCTGTTACAACAACTGATTTTCCTTCTAATCGCATAACAAAATCCTCCTACTTTTTTATTTATTTTTTGTTTTAAAAAGAATACTACTTTTTTCAGTATATCATATTTCTGACAAAAATAAACTTATTTGCTATAGAATTTTTACAAAAAATTTTTAATATAATTTTATAGACAATCTAAAATTTTAAGTTTAAAATAAAAATAGTTTGAATGTCCTTTATCCAAAAATGCTATCTAGACAATTCGAACCAATCAATATTTTATTACAACACGGAGGGGTTTTTATGAACTTAGAAATTCTAAAAAATGAAGAAAAAAGAATGAATTTCATTATGTTTTTATTTCTAACGACAATACCTATTATCGCTTTTATCTATGTACTGCTCTTTAATGGAGGGGCTTTGCGTGACAGTATCGCTCTTATTATGGTAGGATGCAGTCTTCTTACAAAGATTTTTGAAAAAGCTCTGGGAAAATATGCAAAATATATCTATATTTCTATTTTACCGGTTATTGGTGCTGTAACAATCGTAATGGGCACTCCGGGCTGTTTTGGCGCAATGGTAGAAGCATATTTTCTTGTCCTTTTTTTAGCTGTTCCCTACTACGATCTTTCTGTTATAAACATATGTGTTGTTACAACCATTCTGCCAAATTTAACAGCTATGCTGCTGTTTCCAGATGCCTATATTGAAATGTATACCGTTTCTATCTGGATCTTTGCCTGCATGGTATATATTCTTGCCATTCTTGTTGCAGTATTAATTGTAAAAAGAACACTTTCTCTCTTTTTAACTGTAGAAAAAAAAGAACAGGAAGGAGAAACACTAATTGAAAATGTACGGCAGGCATTTGAAGATTTACAGAAATCCTCTGAAATTATCTACAATTCTCTGCATGATTTTGAACAAAGTACAACGAAAATTGTTACTTCTACAGAAGAAATTTCAAAAAGTGCAAATGAACAGATTCAGCAGGTAAGCGACAGTATCACTATTTTTAACGAACTCAGTAATAAAATCGTCCGTTCAGAGGATCAGGTATCACAGACAATCGAAAATATCAATCATCTGAAAGCGGAAAATGATAAAGGAATTGTAGCTTTTCAAGAACTTTCCAAAAAGTTTGAAGAAAATATCGAATCCACAAAAACAGCATCCAATGGAATGACATCACTAACACAAAAATCTGTTTCTATCGGTGAAATTATTGAAAGTATCAATCAAATTACAAAACAGACCAGCCTTCTTGCTTTAAATGCTGCAATCGAAGCAGCAAGAGCCGGTGAAGCTGGAAGAGGTTTTGCTGTAGTAGCAGATGAAATCAATTCCCTATCGTCAGAATCCACTGCTGCCACACAAAAAATAGACACCATTTTAAAAGATATCGCTACTACAGTAGAAGATACCAACCAAGTAATTGACTACAACAATATTGTAGTCAAAGAATCCAATGAAAAATTAAACCATACCATTAATATATTTAAAAATATACTGCATTCCTCCGAAGAAGTAATTACTATTACCAAACTGTTAAAAACCGATTTAACCATGATTATTGAACTAAAGGAACAGCTTCTTTATGCAATGGGACAAGTAGAAACCATTTCCAAAAGTTCCGTGCAAAATACAAAAAAAATCAGTACTTTTACAGAAACACAGGCAACTGGTATATCAGAAATACTCCACTCTATGGAACAGGTACAATCTGGTATCCAACAACTTGCAGAGATATTAAATACTACATACAACAAATAACAGGAATTTTCGTTTTCTTAAAAAAGACGCCGAAAACCAAAGGAAGCTACAAAAACACAATATTCTGACTGGAAGAAACAGAGGACACCAGAGGACGCCAGATTGGAAAACGGTGGGCAGCCTGCTGTTCCGGTTTCCAAAAAGCAAGAAGTTCTATGACTTCTGCCTTTTCTTTCATCCAATCAGACAGACCGGGGCGCAATTCGCCCTCATTTCAACCGAAACGAAACGGGTGTAAGG
>CAJUGZ010000097.1 GCA_910585855.1 uncultured Lachnospiraceae bacterium
GCTTTTTGGAAACCGGAACAGCAGGCTGCCCACCATTTTCGAATCTGGCGTCCTCACCAGCGAGTTTCCACTTGAAAATTCTAAAAAATTCTTATCCCATCTTCTCGTAAAATCAAAAGTTTATCTTTTTTAAGTTTGTAAGATTATCCTAAAAAACTACTGCACTTGACAGATAAAATGGTTGATATAAAAAGAAAAAAGAATCACTGTGCCGTTTGTATCAGAAGTAAGATCCAAACCGATTTCTAGTTTCTCACAGAGGCGTTTGCATAGATACAGACCGATACCAGTAGCATTTTGTCTGATTCTGCCATTTTTTCCGGTAAAACCTTTTTCAAAGACACGGGGCAGATCATCTGCGGAAATGCCGATACCGTTGTCTTTTATAAACAGACAGACTTGGTTTTCCTGCCGTTTGGAATAAATATATAGTTTAGGCTGTTTGGTGCGATATTGAATTGCATTGATAATCACTTGATTTAGAATAAATTGAACCCATTTTTCATCAGAAAATATCATATCGTCGGACTCAGTAATCTCTATTGCAACATTATTTTTTATAAGCAGATATTTATTATCAGAAATGGCACGATGTACAATATCAAATAGATGTATTTCATGGATAGAATAGTCTTTTTCGGTATGCTCGCTTCTGGCATAGTAAAGAGCCTGTTCTGTAAAACGGGTAATTTTTTCTAATTCTGTCAGCAGATCTCTTGTAAAGGGAGAACGATTGTTTTCACATAATAGTTTTGCGGCAGTAATTGGTGTTTTGATTTCATGTATCCATTGTTCAATATATTCCTTATATTCTATACGTTCCCGCCTAATTTGATCAATTTGTTCTAACATGGATTTTTCGGCAGTTTTTAATAGAAAATAAAATACTTGATCGTCGGCACGTTCCGGTATTTTCATTAATTCTGGAATTAGATATTGTTCTTTTAATTGTTCTTGAAGCTGAAGTAATTTTTCCAGTTCTTTTTTTCTTTTTTGATAGGCAAAGCTGGTAATTGTAAAATCAATGCCAATCCATGTAAAAAGAATAAACAGGATGCTGTCAAAACTATTTCCGATAGCCAGTAAAAATAGAGAGAGCAGCAGCATACATAAAATTTGCAGTAAAAAAGAGGGAAGCAGGTTTTTAAAATATAATTTTTTGTTCATATAAGATATCCTTGTCTGTGTTTTGTTTGGATAAAATGGTCTAGACCGATTTCTTTTAATTTATCACGAATCCGATTGATATTGACGCTTAAAGCATTGTCATCAATATATAATTGATTGTCCCATAAATCATCAATGATATCAGTTCTGGTACATATTTTTCCGGCATTTTTAAAAAGATAAGAAAGGATTTTTAATTCATTTTTGGTTAGTTCTGCTTTTTGATTGTTGTATTCAAGGGAGCTGTTTTCTAAATGAAGAATAGCACCCTGCCAGTGGTAGTCCATACATTGTTTTGTATGGTAGATTCGCTTGAGCAGAGAATTTATTTTTGCAAGCAGAATAGCTGTATGATAGGGTTTTGTAATAAAAGCATCGCCTCCTAACATAATACTGTTTAATTCATCCATATCGGTGTCGCTGCTTGTGACAAAAATAATTGGCATATCGGAAAAACTTCGTATTTCTGAGCAGATAGAAAAGCCGTTGATATAGGGAAGCTTAATGTCTAAGATAATGAGATGTGGATTATATTTTTTTATATTGGCAACCGGATTAAGGAAGTCAGAGAGAATAGATACTTCATAACCATTGCCAATCAATAGATTTTTTAGCTCTGTTTGTATAATGGGATCGTCTTCAATAATCATGATTTTATTTGGGGTCATACTGGATGGTTTTATCCTTTCTGTTTGATATTTCTATGCTTAAAAATGAAAGATATTTGTTATTTAATTTACAAAGAACGAATGTATTAATTTTTATAGCATAGATTATTGTGTTTTTTGTATTTTAAAGATTTGTTTTTATTGTATATACAGAATAATTGATACATAATGTTTTGTCAAGATTTAATTGATTGGTATAATTTTTGGCATCCTTCCGTATCGTGTCTATAAGATTATAAAAGTAATAAGAAAATTTACAAAAAATAAAAAGTCAGATAGAATACCTGACTTTTTTAACTTTATTATATTATTGTTTGAAAAATATAAAGGAACTATAAAACACAAAGATTTTATTAGTTTCTCTATGGCAATGCAGCTTCTTAACATAAAAAACCGCTTTACGGTGGTTTCCACAGCCGGTGTCAATACATGACACTTAAACACAAATTTGGTAATGTGGGTATACAGCATATCTCTATTGTTTTTCGATTTCGAGGAAAAGGTGATTGATTTTTATAAAAAAGTTTGATATGATATATTTTGATATTCAAAGTATTTTTAAAAGGATGAAAAAGAATATAGAGATTTAAGTGGTTGGAGGAGAATATGATAGTAGAAGCGAAAGTAAGAGAGTTTATTTGTACAACGGTGCATCCAACGGGGTGCAGAGAAAATGTAAAGCGGCAGATTGATTATATAAAAGGAAAGGGAAAATTTCAGGGAAAGAAACGTGTGTTGGTGATAGGGGCATCCACCGGATATGGACTGGCTTCTAGAATTGCTTTGGCATTTGGAGCAGAGGCAGCAACGTTGGGGATTATGTTTGAAAAGGAATCAAACGGAAAAAGGACAGCTACGCCCGGCTGGTATAATACAAAGGCATTTGAGAAATTTGCACAGGAAGAGGGGCTTTATGCAAAATCGTTGAATGGAGATGCGTTTTCAGAAGAGATAAAAGCGGAAACTGTTCGACAGATTCAAAAAGACTTGGGAAATGTGGATTTGGTAATCTATAGCTTGGCTGCTCCTAGAAGAACAACAAAGGAGGGGATCACATATCATTCGGTATTAAAGACCTGTAGTCAGGAATTTACAGAGAAATCTTGGAATCTTCGAAATAATATGATTTTAAAGGCAACAATTCCGGCGGCAAGTCAGGAGGAGATAGAGGCGACTATAAAAGTAATGGGCGGTGAGGATTGGTATCAATGGATGGATGCTTTGAAAAAGGGCGGAGTGCTTGCAAAAAATGCAGTAACTGTGGCATATTCGTATATTGGACCAGAACTGACTTATCCAGTGTATTATCATGGTACAATCGGAATGGCAAAGAAGGATTTAGAAGAAACGGCGAAAAGATTAAATCGGCAGTATAAAGAAGACGGGCTTTTGGCATATATTTCTGTAAATAAGGCATTGGTAACGCAGGCAAGTAGTGCTATTCCAATTGTACCGCTTTATTTTGCAATTCTTTATAAAGTAATGAAGAAAAAAGGAGTGCATGAGGGCTGTATTGAGCAGATGCGGCGGCTGTATGGAGAAAAGCTTTCTGTGTCTGATTGTTCTACGGATAAGGAGGGGAGAATTCGAATGGATGATTATGAAATGGAAGAGTCGGTACAGCAAGAAGTAATGGAGATTTGGAATCGGATTAGTACAGAGAATTTGTCGGATCTTGCAGATGTAGACGGATATTGGGAGGATTTTTATCATATGTTTGGATTTCGATTTGAAAATGTGGATTATAGCAAAGAGGTAGAAATATAGGGGGAGGATGCCGAAAGCTGAAGGAAGCTCTATTCCGGGCTCGCTTTCGCTTAGCATTTCCTATTTTCATAGCGGACATATAAGACGCTAAAATACAGCAATACAACGTCTAAGTGCCGACGGAAAATGATGACCCTGCATAGAGTTCCCTTCGGCTTTTGGCTGTATATTCCAAACCGAAAAGGTAATAAAATGTTTGTTGTAGTGATGCCAATAGAGAAAATAATAGGGAAAAATGCTCTTTTGCAGATTTTTTTGTATTTTGTTTTTGCTGCGTATTTTTGTTAGAAATAGAGTAATGGTAAAAACGGATGATAAACATTTACTATAAATGTACTTGGTTATTGTTATTATAAATTTTTGTAATAATATAATTTTAAGGTTGGTAAAACTAGCTGGAATTGGAAGGAAGGTCTATGCAGGGTCATCATTTCCTGTCGGCACTTAGACGCTGTATTTTAGCGTCTTATGTGTCCGCTACGAGGAAATGCTAAGCGCAAGCGGGCTCGGAATAGACCTTCCTTCCAATTCCAGCGTCCCCAGCGTCCTCTTTTGGAAAAATGGAAAAAAATGAAAAAAGTACTTTTTTATTTGAATTTCTTCTGATACAATAAAAGGCATATTGTTCTGAAAGTTAGTAAAATGGCAGAGTTGCTTGGCGGCATTGGACAATTTGGTATTGTTTGGTGTTTTTTAGGCATAAAATAAACAGGACAGAAGTTTTAGAGAGAAAAGAGGAGAGAACATGGAGTTTATTGAAATTTTAAAGGCAATTTTATTTGGAATTGTGGAGGGAATTACTGAATGGCTGCCGATCAGCAGTACCGGGCATATGATTTTATTAAATGAGTTTGTGACGCTGAATGTAAGCGAAGAATTTTGGGAGATGTTTGAAGTTGTGATTCAATTAGGGGCAATATTAGCAGTTGTGGTATTGTTCTGGAATCAGCTTTTTCCGTTTCAGTTTCGAAAAAAGCCGGTGATTCGGGCAGATATTTTTTCGATGTGGTTTAAAATTGTATTTGCCTGTATTCCGGCAGCAGTGGTGGGGATTTTATTTGATGATCAGATTGATGCATTGTTTTATAACTATCAGACGGTATCGATTGCTTTGATTGTATTTGGGATTTTATTTCTTGTAATTGAAAATAGAAATCGTCATTTTAAGGCATCTATTTGCCGGATAGAAGATATTAGCTATCTGACCGCATTTATGATAGGGTTGTTTCAGTTGATTGCTGCCGTATTTCCCGGTACTTCCCGTTCGGGAGCTACGATTCTTGGAGCATTGCTGATTGGGGTATCTAGGACAGTAGCGGCAGAGTTTACATTTTTTCTGGCGATTCCGGTTATGTTTGGGGCGAGTTTATTAAAACTTTTGAAGTTTGGTTTGGCATTTACGGTATCTGAGGCAGTTATTTTGCTGGTTGGAATGGTTGTGGCGTTTTTGGTATCAATTCTTGTTATTCAGTTTTTGCTTAGTTATATTAAAAAGAATGATTTTAAAGTGTTTGGATGGTATCGGATTATACTTGGCGTTGTGGTACTGGGGTATTTTGCTCTGTTAGGATAATAAGGAACTGTTATAAAATCCGAAAGGAGATCTGCTTTGGATTGGATTTGTATTTTCTTTTTCCTGCAGATCTGCTTTTGGATTTTATGCGTTTAGATGGGAAATAGAATGAGCGGAGTTAGATGTTCCAGTTACCAAGTACATTTTCTTTTGTATAAAAAGCGGCTTGTGTTTTGTCAAGTTGGTAACTCCATACAGCTCGTTTTTCCGGTGCTGCACCTGCTCCTAAGGATTGATATTCGGCGTAGAAAGTTTGGCTGTGCGCCTCTTTTTTGTCCCAGTCGTGCCAGCCCTCTTCTTGGATATGTTCTTCTAAGGTACATTCTAAAAATACGGTTTTGGCGTAGTTTCTCCATGGACGTCCTAAATAGACTGAATGAGGTGGGCAGTTGCTGGTAAAATGGCATTGGAAAAAGACATAGCCGTATTTTTGTCCTTTTGGAGTAGAGGCAGCCGTAATATAGCCACGGTTTTTTCCTGATTTGTCCATATCTGCTAAAGAGTAGATGGTACAGTGTTCAAAGTATGCTGTTGCACTGCCAAAGATAAAATCAACATCTCCATAGATTGTACAGTTTTTATAATAGTGACGTCCGTTGATGCGGTCGTCATTTTCTTTTGGACCGGCAAAACCATTTTTTTCGATAGCAGAAGGAGGAAGAGGACCAGTAAATAGGGTATCCTGATGCCCAAGGAAACAACATTGCTCAAAAAATAGACGATCTCCATCAGCATAGAGTGCCAGTGCCTGTCCTACAACACGACCAGAACCAGAGGAGTTTTCGATGGTTAGATTTTTGACAGTGATGTCATGGGTATTGATAAAGCAGGTGTAGGAGCGAAACGTACCATACTTTGAACCGTCGGGCATCAGCATTTTTGCATGATCCTGAAAGGTTAGAATGGTGGAAGAAGAATCTTCTCCTATTAGGATAATATAAGGGCGATCGATCATTAATTTTTCTTCATATCTGCCGGGTTTTATCTGAATAGTAACAGGGGTGGTATTATCCGGTGAAATGGAATAAACAGCTTCTTGTATAGTGGAAAAATCACCGGATTGGTCTTTTGCTACAATTAGATTCATAAGTAGTTCTCCTTTATTTTTGTATGAAATTCATAAAAGTTTTTTACTAATTTTTACTATAGCACAGATTTTTTTAAACTTCAATATTTCGAAACTTTAATTAGGATTTTGGGGACGGATTTGTTTTCACCGGACGCCAGAGGAGCAAACCGCCTCTCGCTGTTGGTTGGATCACGCTAGAAATTATATTTTTTTACAAAATAAGTTTTCCGTAAAGTTTGGAATCCTTTTCTTTTTTTGTTCCGGGGTCAAGAAACAGCCAGATTCAAAAACCATGGGCAGCCTGCAGTGACTTTGGAAAAAAGCTAGAAGTTCTTAGACTTCTGCTTGAAAACTTAAGATTTTTTCACATCCTGCTTCCATGCAGGGTGTGAAAAAAAGGGGCGAGTTTAGCCCGGATGATAGGGAAAAGAATGACTTTTGGTTGGTAATATCCTTCCTTATACCAGTTCTGTTTTGGCTGCAGTAAGGGCGAATTGCGCCCCGGTCTGGCTGGATGGATAAAAGAAAAGGCAGAAGTCTTAGAACTTTTTGCTTTTTGGAAACGGAACAACAGGCTGTCCATGGTTTTTGAATCTGGCGTCCTCCCTTATAACAAAATTATATTTATAGCTCAAGTGAAGTACAAGCAGAGAAAATTTTTTCTCTTACTCAATTTTGCAAGCATTAGAAGTAAAAAGCTAAGGCGTAATATTTTTTGTTTTGCATTTTTTTTCTTTTTGAAATTTTTGCCATTTTTGCATTTTGTCCTTTTGTATTTTTTCTTTTTGTTTTTTTGCTTTATTAAATTGATAGGAATGATCAAAGTAAAGCTCAGAGGGTTCTGTTAAAAATGTAGTTTTTTTAGTGTTTTTTGCATTGCTGTTATATTTCGTATAGAATAAATTTCTTATTTGAAATAGAATATTGGTAGTTTCTAAATGTTTTTTTTCTAATTCTTCTTTTGTCGGATGGATATTGGGAAGTTCAAATTCAAAGGAATAGGACAGTTCTGCAATATATAAAAAGTCTTTTATAAGCTGAAAAAGAATATGATATAATTCTTGATAGTTTAGTGTGTATTCTTCTTTTTTTATCTTTGTGTCTTTATAAAAGAGGTTTGTGTAGTCATAGATTGCATAACTATAAGTTTCAATATCAAATAAAATTTCGGTCAATTCCTGTAAATTTCCATATTGGTAATGTTCGATTTTATAGGATAGTGTTTCGTTTGAAAATTCTGGGTCAAAAAATCGGTATATATTTGCTTTTGCGTTAATAAAAGAAAGAGCAACGGAGAAATTTTCTATAAAATTAGAAATATCTTCTAAGAGTGAAGTGTTAGAGTAGTGGTTTTCTTTTTCTTTCGTATCATTATCGCAAAGAGGAAGGGTATTGCGAAAGAAGGAAAGTGTAGAAAATATTTGCTGAATTGTTTGATTAAAATCAGATAGGGACTGATTTAATTGGAATAACTCGTTGGATGGAGAGGCAAGTTCGGTAAAAGCAGTTTCCTGTGGCGGCAGGTTTTGTTTTGTTTTTAAGTAACAGCAGGGAACACAGGTACTGTCTTCTAATTCGATTAGAGCATCCGAAGGCAGGTATTTTATAATATAGGTTTCTGTATCCATATTTTCTTCTTTTGCGAAATCCTGAAAGATTGAAAGAAATTCTTCTTTTGTAATATTTTTGGTACGGCGATTTTCGATATTGGGCAGCCATGATTTATTTTTTCCGATATGTTCGGAAAGCTGATAAGCAGTAAAAGAATGTTCTTTTCGTTTTTGTATAATTAAGTCTAAGTAAGCGTCTGTTAATTTTATTTTTTCTGCAAACATAAATTTCACCTCATTTTATAATTTATTGTTTTTTAGCGATGTATCTGATAATAGGAAGTATCAAATTTACAGGTTTTTATGACTTAATTTATTATAAAGAATAAATTAGGATATGTAAATAAGAACATATATTCTACATAAAATAAATAAAAATTCAAAAAATGTTGATAATATGTACATATTATGTTAGGATAGCTATAAATAAAAAAGCTAAAACAGCAAGAGCTTTAAAATAATATAGAAATATCAAGGAGTTTTAGCTGATTTTTGAAAGAAAATATATGTACATATAAATACAAAAGATATCGAATAAGGACATTTGGAATAAAAGAGTTTATAGTGCAATGGATGAATAGGAGGAGAGAGATGTATTATTTTATATGCAGATATTTATCTGTTTTTCAGTTATGGCGTTATGTTTTGACGCTGCCGTTTTATTACGTGAATTCTATGATTCCAGCGGTTGGGTTATACTTTGGTGCTTGGATTGCCGAACATACACCATATTTTTATCAGTTAATCGGATTGATATTTCTTATGGTATTGTTGCATTTTGTGCTTGGAAAGGCGGCGATTTATCATCAGGGTGTACTTTATACTTCGGTTCATCAGGCGGGGAAAAAACTTCGGATGGATTTGTTGGAAGTGATGATAAGAAATAGAAAGATAGAAATAGATAATTCGATACAACTGAATGATGTGGAAAAGATAGAGGAGAATTTATTTTTAGGAGGAGTAGAATTAGTAGAACAGGTTTTGTTTTATTTTTTGGCGTTTGGTATTGTTTTCTTTTTAAATTCTAGGATTGCAGGTTTTTTATTGATATTATCTTTGGGTGTTTTGGCTATTGGCATAAAAAGCCGGAAAAAGGGAGTATATTATCAGTCGCAGAATAGTATTTGGCAGAAGAAACAACTGGAATTTTTAGAGCAGACGGAATTAGGATATGAAACGATTCTGATGTATTGGCAGCAGAAGCGGATGGAACAACAGTTTCATGACTGTGTGGATCAACTCTGTGAGGTTCAGGGAAATCTAAGCTGGAATCGGGATAAGAATCAGATTATTACTATGGTATTTTTATTGGCAAGCGGCAGTCTTTCACTTTTAATGGGCGGATATTTTGTTAAGACGGGAGATTTGACGATGCCTCAGCTTTTTTGATAAAATAATTTTGCTTTCACAGGGGAAAGTTGAACAGATAGGGACGCCAGAGCAGCTTTTTCGACATCCTTTTATCCAAAATTTAATTGCATCAGAAAACGGGATAAACTTATAAACTTAAAAAAGTATAACATTTTGATTTTACAGGAAGATAGGATAAGAATGTTTTTTATTGGTAGCATACGATTTTTGGGGCGGAGGACGCCAGATTGGAAAACGGTGGGTATCCTGCTGTTCCAGTTTCCAAAAAGTAAGAAGTTCTAAGACTTCTGCCTTTTCTTTCATCCAACCGACCGACCGGGGCGCAATTCGCCCTTACTGCAGCCAGAACAAAACGGGTGTAAGGAAGGGTTTTTCTAGCCACAGAACCGTTTCTTCCCTATGATACGGGCTAAACACGCCCCTTTTTTTCACACCCTGCATGGAAGCAGGATGTGAAAAAAATCTTAGGTGTTCGAGCAGAAGTCCAAGAACTTCTAACTTTTTTCCAAAGTCACTGCAGGCTGCCCACCGTTTTCCAATCTGGCTGTTTCTTGACCCCGGAACAAAAAAAGAAATGGATTCTAAACTTTACGGAAGATTTATTTTGTAAGAAACCATTGTTTCTGTCGTGATCCAACCAACCGCCTCTGGCGTCCGGTGAAAGCCCACTTTTTCGGTAGCATCTTTGGTATGACATGTTCAGTTTGAAACTATTATGAAAAGGGTTTTTGTTGATTTTATTTTAGAAAGAGATAGAGGAGCAGAGATGATAAAGAAAAAAAGGAACGAAAAAAATTTGTGGATAAGAGTTGGGATTCTTTTATTTACAGGACCGTTTATGATAGCCGAAAATGCGATGTTTTCTTGGCTTGATAAGCAGGTTTTTGATGCTTTGCCTATGGAGCAGAGGCAGATATGTTTATGGGGAATTGTTTTTGCTGTATATCTGTTTTTTATGGGGGTAATAGAGAGTTTAAGCAATAAGAATCAGATTTTTTTTTCAAAAGAGATGGCTGGTCGTCTAAAAAAGAAGGTCTATGGAGGATATATCAGAGATAAGAAGTTTTTATACCAGAAGAAAAGTTTAAGCAGTACAATTAATCATGATATACCAATGTTGGAAGAAGAGTTTTATTATGCGATTGTAAGTTTTTGTATGAATTTGGGAGCAGTGCTGCTTGCTTTTTGGATTACGTTTTCGGTACATTTTGTATACGGACTTTTTTGTTTTCTGGTAATGGGGATTCCGGTTTTATTAAACAAGAAGCAGGTAAACAGGATTAGTGAGGTAAGGGAAATTATATTGGAGAAAAAAGAGAATTATACGACTTTTTTATCTGAAACAGCACGGGGAAAGGAAACGATTCGGCAATATCGGTTATTGGATACGATTCAGAATCGACATTCTGAACAGACGGCACAGATTGCTTTGCTGGAGGCAAAAAAGAAAAAACAGATGACGGGGAGTATGATTTCTAGTCAAAGCATTAATCGACTGGCTACGGAAATTGTTTCTCTTACAGGATTTTATCTGGTAAGCCGAGGGAAATTGACATTGGGATGGGTGATGGCGTTTAATCAACTGGCTTCTTCTATGACATTTTCTTTGGCTGCAGCGATTCAGAGGGGAATCAGTATCTGCAGTTGTCTTTCTGTCCGTAAGAGGATGGATATGGAGTATGGTTTGCCCCGGAAAGAGGAAGTATGGGAAGAGAGAAGAGAGCAGAGGGAAAAGATGGGATGTCGCTGCTGTATAGAACGTTGTATGCTGGGAGAGAAGCAGATTTTTAGTGGAGTGGATTTTTTGGTTAAGCCGGGAGAAAAAGTATTAATTACTGGAGAGAATGGTTCGGGAAAGACGACTTTGCTGAAAATTTTACTTGGACTGAATCAGGAGTTTGAAGGCAATGTGGATTGGATAGGAGAAGAGGGGGAAGTTTTAGAGAAAGGAGAAGGACAGATTGCCTATATTCCTCAGAATCCTTTTGTATTTGAAGGAACGGTTAGGGAGAATATTGTGCTTGATAAAGAGGAGGAACAGGAACGTTATCGGGAAGTAAGAGAGATTGTTTCTTTAAAAGTGGAAGATGATAAAAAGATGGAGGTTTTGCAGCAGAATATTTCGGGTGGGGAGAAGCAAAAGATTGAACTTGCCAGAGCAATTTATTCGGGGTGTATGATATTTATTTTGGATGAACCTTATAGTGCATTGGATCAGAAGACACTTTTGGAGGCAGAGCGTTATTTGCTTAATGATCCAGAAAAGACAGTGATTGTGGTATCACATGCGGAAGGGGAAGAAACAGAGAAGTGGTATACAAGACATTTGAGAGTTAGTGATGGGAAGGTGTGGGAGAGTGGTGGTTTCAATTAAAGAGTTCAATAAGTTTGTCTTAGAGTAATTGAGGATGGTTTATGTATTGTGGAGTTTCGGGAAAAGAGTGAAGGGGGACGCTGAAATCGAAAGGGAGGTCGATTTCAGTGTCCTTTTTGAGAAAAATTGTCCTCTATTATGAAAGGTTTTATAAAGAAACTGGATTTGTGAGTCAAGTTGAGGAATTGATGTATGAGACAGGGTGGTATTTTGCTTGTGTTGCCGATAAGATTGTGGTAAATTGTAGATAGAAATAAAGTTTGATTTATGGAAAAGGAGTGTATAATGGTGAAACAGGTTGTATCGATAGGAGTGCAGAGTTTTGAAATGATACGAAAAAATCATTCTTTTTATGTAGATAAAACGGAATTAATTCGGGAATGGTGGGAAAGTCAGGATATTGTGACACTGCTTACACGTCCTCGGCGTTTTGGAAAGACTTTAAATTTAAGTATGTTGGAGTGTTTTTTTTCAAAACAATATCAGGGGCGGAGTGATTTATTTGAGGGGCTGTCTGTTTGGAAAGATGAAAAATATCGAAATTTACAGGGGAGTTATCCGGTTATTTTTTTTAGTTTTGCAAATATAAAAGGGAAAACGTATGAAGCGGCAAGGGAAGGATTTTATCAAATTCTTTTGAAGTTGTATGGAAAATTTTCTTTTTTAAGAGAAGCTGGTTTTTTATCACCACAGGATATAGAATATTTTGATTCGATTAAGTTAAATATGACAGAAGTGACAGCAGTTTTTTCACTTCATTCTTTAAGTGATTATTTAAGCCGCTATTATGGAAAGAAAGTACTTATTTTTTTAGATGAATATGATACTCCTTTACAGGAAGCATATATTTATGGATATTGGGATAAATTAATATCCTTTATTCGCAGTTTTTTTAATGCTTCTTTTAAGACGAATCCATATATGGAGCGTGCTTTTATGACGGGGATTACTAGAATTAGTAAGGAATCTATTTTTTCTGATATCAATAATTTAGAAGTAGTAACGACAACTTCTTTTAAATATTGTACCATGTTTGGATTTACAGAAGAAGAAGTTGATCAGGCTCTTTGTGCTTTTCAAATGGAAGATAAAAGAGAAAAAGTGAAGGAATGGTATGATGGCTTTACTTTTGGAAATAAAAAAGATATTTATAATCCATGGTCAATTACAAATTTGTTAGATAAGAGAAAATTGAAGACTTATTGGGTAAATACCAGTTCAAATCGGTTAATGAGCAAGCTGATTCAAGAGGGGACGGCAGATGTAAAAATAATTATGGAAGATTTGCTGGAGGGAAAATCATTTTTGTCTGTAATTGACGAGGAAGTTGTATTTGATCAGTTAGATCAAAATGATGAGGCAATTTGGAGTTTATTTTTGGCATCTGGTTATTTAAAAGTAGATGAATTGCCGAAAGAAAATTGGGATGAAGATGGAGAGGATATTTTTTATTCCCTTTCTTTTACTAATTTGGAGGTTAGAAAGATGTTTCGAAAAACGATTCAAACTTGGTTTAGTCAGCCTAATGCTCATTATAATGATTTTGTGAAAGCGTTACTGGCAAATGATGTGGAGTATATGAATCGTTTTATTAATCAAGTGACACTTACGGTTTTTAGTTCTTTTGATGTGGGAAATCGTCCTTCTAAGCAATCCGAACCAGAACGATTTTATCATGGGTTTGTGTTGGGGTTAATGGCAGATTCTAAGATTGATTATTGGATTACTTCGAATCGGGAAAGCGGATTTGGAAGATATGATGTAATGATGGAGCCTAAAAATAAAAAAGATCCGGCTTATATATTGGAATTTAAGGTACATGAGGCAGGGAAGGAAGCGAATTTGGAAGATACAGTAAAAATGGCATTAAAGCAGATTGAAGAGAAAAATTATGATGCGGTATTGATGAAAAAAGGGATTGAAAAAGAGAGGATTTATCATTATGGGTTTGCATTTGAGGGGAAGCGGGTGTTGATTGGTTAGAGTTTTTTCCAAGAGGACGCCAGATGCGAAAATCCTAGGCATCCTGCTGTTCCGGTTTCCAAAAAGTAAGAAGTTCTAAGACTTCTGCATCTTAGTACATCCAACCGGACAGACCGGGGCGC